>DATAGN010000437.1:0-7928 GCA_036263715.1 Ramlibacter sp. | reverse complement strand
CGGCTGTGCGACCAGGCGGACGACCCCGGTGCCATCCCCACCATCCGGCGCCGCTATACGCAGGCCTTCGGCGTGCCGGCACCCGAGCTCGCGCAGGTGACCGAGGCCAAGGGCCTGGACGGCATGCCGCAGCTGAGTGCGCGCATCACGGCGGCCTGGGGACGCGCCGAGGCGCTGGAGCTGATCGAGGACGGCCTGTTCAGCGTGCCGCCACCGCATGCGGCGCTCACCCTGCAGGCCGGGCGCGACCTG
Organism: Ramlibacter sp.; assembly: GCA_036263715.1. GTDB lineage: Bacteria > Pseudomonadota > Gammaproteobacteria > Burkholderiales > Burkholderiaceae_C > Ramlibacter. The sequence goes on along the minus strand of DATAGN010000437.1, from coordinate 7,676 downwards.
ATCTGCCTGTACGACCTGGCGCTCGCGCTGCTGGCGGAGAACGCGGCCCCGCAGTCGAACGCGGATGCCGAGGCCCACCCGCTGGCGCCCTGGGCCGCCAACGGCGACGACCCCGGGCTGGCGCAGGCCCTCGCCGGCGACGCACTGCCGGATGCCGATGGCGGCCACCAGTTCGCACTGGACGTGGACCTCACCGCTTCGCCCGAGCCGCTGCCGGACCGGCAGGACCCCGAACTGCTGGAGCTGGAACTCGCGCCGCTGCTGGAGGAAATGAAGGAGCAGGCCAAGCGCAACGCGAAGGTCCGGGCGACCACGCCCGAGGAAGACGCGTTCAGCGCGGCGATGGCCTCCGAGCGCGGCCCCATCAGCCGCTACTAAGAACAACGAAGGAGAGTCGCCCATGGCCCTGCTACAGCAAAGAGGTGCTCCCGGCGAACTGTCCGCCGCGGTCCTGGAAGACCGCGAGGCAGCGCCCGAGCGTCCGCCCAGCCGTCCGGCCTGGCTGTACACGGCGGCACTGCACCCGGCCGACGAGCCCCAGCGCCTGAACGAGCTGCGCGGCTTCGCCATCCTGGACACCGATGCCGACGAGGACTACGACCGCCTGGTGCAACTCGCCTCGGTGATCTGCGGCGTGCCGATGGCCACGCTGACCTTCGTGGATGCCAACCGCCAGTGGTACAAGTCGCGCGTCGGCGTGCCGGTGCAGCAGATCCCGCGCGAGAAGTCCTTCTGCGCGCATGCCATCCTCGAATCGGACCGCCTGCTGGAAATCCCCGACGTGGCGAAGCTGGGGTGGGCGGACCCGCTTCCCTGGGGCGCCAACGGCCCGCTGCTGCGCTTCTACGCGGGCGTGCCGCTGCGCACGTTCGACGGCAGCGCGATCGGCACCCTGTGCGTGATGGACCAGGTGCCGCGCCGGCTGACCGAGAGCCAGCGCGACGGCCTGTTGAAGCTGGCCAAGGCGGTGGCGAGCCTGCTCAACCTGCGGCGGCAGCTGCGCATCGCCACCGAGACCGACCGCCTGACCGGCCTGCCGAACTGGTTCCACTTCGAGGCGGAGTTCGACCATTGCAAGCCGGCGTGCGGCATGGTGTGCTTCGTGCGGCTGAAGACGATCAACCAGATCAACTCCGCGCACGGCTTCCGGGTGGCCGACGGGCTGATCAAGCAGACGGCGGACCGGCTGCGCGTGTTCGGCGAGCGCGGCGCCTTCATCGGCCGCATCAAGCGCGGCCTGTTCATCCTGTTCTTCCCGCAGGCCACGCCCGGCGAATTCGCACAGCAGGTCGCGCCCGAGCTCGCCGCCAGCCTGAGCAAGCCCTACGAGGTGAACCACCTGTCGCTGATGTGCCCCGTGAACCTGGGCTTCGCGAGCTATCCGGACGACGGCAGGACACTGGACGAGGTGGTGAACGCGGCCGACACGGCCTTGCAGGTGGCGATCGAGCGCGAGCAGCCGATGGCCTTCTTCGACCGCTCCGTGGGCAACCTGCAGAGCACGCATTACCGGCTGGAGCCGCAGCTGCGCCGGGCGCTCGAGAAGCGGGAGTTCGTCAACTACTACCAGCCCAAGGTGGAACTCGCCACCGGCCGGATCGTCGGTGTCGAGGCGCTGGTGCGCTGGATGGATCCGGCGCGCGGCCTGGTGCCGCCCGGCGAATTCGTCCCGGCGCTGGAAACCACCGGCCTCATCGGCGACGTGGCGCAGACGATCATGGAGCGCGCCATCGAAGACTGGCGCACCTGGCGCGATGCGGGCCTGCCCGCGCCGCGCATCGCGGTGAACGTGGCGGCCGCGCAGCTGCGGGACGACGATTTCGTGCCGGCGCTCAAGCGCGCCCTGGGGGCGCTGAAGGGCGATCCCTCGGCGATCGGCATCGAGATCACCGAGAGCATCCTGATCTCGAACATGGAGCGCGCCATCGCGGTGCTGCAGCAGGTGAGGGCGCTCGGCGTGCCGGTGGCGATCGACGATTTCGGCACGGGCTATTCGTCGCTGGCCTACATCGTCACCTTGCCGATCGACGAACTGAAGATCGACCGTGCCTTCGTCAAGAAGATCACCGCCGATCCGGCCTACGAGGGGATCGTGCGCACCTGCGTGTCGCTCGCCCGCGGCCTGAACCTGAAGGTGGTGGCCGAAGGCGTGGAAACCGAGGCGCAGGCGAACAAGCTGCGCGAGCTGCAGTGCGACCAGGCGCAGGGCTTTTTCTACAGCCCGCCCGTGCCGTCCGAGCAGCTGGAGCGGATGCTGAGCGCCGGCGCGCTCTTCGCGCCGCGTTCGTAGCTTTCGCATTCCGTAGGTCGGGTTGCGCGCGCAGCCGCACCCCGACACACACCAGAGCGTAAAAGAGAAGCGGCCCGCAGGCCGCTTTCCGGACGCGCTGGATCCCCGCCTGCGCGGGGATGACAGGGCCGCTACACCACCTTCACCAGCTCGAACAGCACCGTCGGCGGCAGTTCGGCGGTGAGCTGCTCGCGGCCGACCTTCGGCGTCTCGAAACGATCGAAGCCACTGAGATGGAACGACGGCAGCTCGCGCGTGATCTCCACCAGCGGGCAACGCTCCTCGCCACCCAGCACGTCGTGCCGGAAGGTCGCGATGTCCTCGTGCGACACGTCATAGGCAGTCACCAGCACGTTCGGCCGCGTGTCGCCGATCACCGTCTTCGCTTCGGCGGTATCGCCCGCGGCCACGGCATCGATGCCCATCTTGCGCAAGGCGTCGACCGCCTCGAGGCGCAGGCGCTCGTCCTTGGCGATCACCAGCACCCAGGTCTCGCGCATCTGCGCTTCCGAGCCGTCGCTGCCGTCGGTGAGCTCCAGGCAGGCCATGCCCTCCGTGCTCATGAAGGTCTTCGGGAAGTCGATCGTCAGCAGCGCCGCACCGTCCTCGCGCGAGCGCGTCACGTCGAGGCTCGACGACGCGGCGATCTGCCGCAGCAGCATCCAGTGCAGCCCGTCGTTCAGGCGGCGGCCGCGCGGACGCACCGTCCAGCCGACGCCGCCGGGGTGGGGCGCCGTCTGCGGCGGCGGGGTCGTGACGCGCATCTTCAGCTGCGCCGGGCCCGGCCACTCGGAAGGCTGCAGCATGATGTGCAGGCGCTTGCTGAAGCTCAGGGCCCAGTCGATCATGGCGTTGATCAGGCTGATCGCCACCGGCGGATCCAGCAGCACGTCCACCGCCTGCAACTCCGAGGTGATCGACACGCCCGCGGCCTCGATTTCCGAATTGCGCTCTTCCAGCACGTGGCGCACCAGCTCCGACAGGTCCACCCGCTCGCGCGCCTGGCGGATCCGGCCGCCGGCCAGCCGCGTGATCTGCTGCGCGCGCAGGCTCGTGCCGCGCAACTGGTGCATCGCATCCGACAAGGCCTTGGCTTCGCTGCGGCGCAGCCGCCCCGCGCCCACCAGGTAGTTCAGCGCCCGCAGCAGCAGGTTGCTGCTTTCCACGGCCTGTTCCGACAGCGCCGCCACGAGGTTGGGCCACTGCTGCGACATCGACCACGGCGCATTCGGATCCACCGGTGCATAGGTTCCCGCGCCATCCGACCAGCGCCGGCCGATCACGGGTGCACCGTGATGGGCGGCGTTCGAGGCCGGGGCCTGTGCTTCCACGGGGGCCGCCGGGGCATCCGGCTCGACGAGCGAGAGGCCGGGGAAGTCGAGGGTTTCGTTGCTCATAGGTGTCCTCCGGTGGGGTACATCGGTGCGGGGGCGGAGTTCGCGCCCATCATGGTGCATTGGTGCGAGCAGTAGTCGACCAGTGCGTCGATTTCGGTGGACTTGTCGAAGACCGCATCCACGCCCAGCTGCGCGCAGCGCTTGCGCACGCTGGCATTGACGTAGTTGCTGAACACGATGATCTTCTGCTCGCCGCGCGCGCGTTGCACCCGCTGCACCAGGCGCATGCCGCTGCCGCCCTTGAGGAAAAGATCCACGATCAACATGTCCCAGTGATTGCCCTCTGCGATCCAGGCCAGCGCGCCTTCTTCGGTGGCGGTGCCGCCGACGACCTTCACGCAGGTCAGTTCCTCCAGCGCCCCAACGAGGTTCTCTTGGATTTCAGCGTTGTCCTCGACGACGAAAACTGCGAGTTGCACGAGAGCTCAATTGGTAAGGGTCGGTGTCAAGGCGTAAGGCACTCTAGCCCCTCAGCTAGGGAGGTTGCTCGGATGGGCACGCGTTTGGATGTAGGAGCGAGCCTACGGCCAGCCGCGTCGGCCACTTCGGCCGCTGAGACACGTAAGATGCGCGGCAAGGAATTCCATGGACTCGGTGATCGCGCACAACGCTGGCAACCTGCTGCAGCTCGTCGAACGCAGCGCATTCGTGGGCTTCTGGCGCCTCGACGCGCGCGAGGGGCGGCTTTACTGGTCCGAACAGCTGCGCCGGCTGCACGGCGCGCCGCCGGGCTACACGCCCACCTTCGACAACGCCCTGGGCCATTACGCGGACGAACACCGCGAGCAGCTCAAGGCGCGCATCCGCGCCTGCGAGGAAAAGGGCGAGCCCTTCGACATCGAGGTCCAGCTGCATTCCATGCAGGGGCGCAGGCTCTGGGTGCGCTGCGTGGGCCAGCCGCTGCACGATGCCGAAGGCAAGATCATCGGCTCCGAAGGCCTGGTGCAGGAAATCGCGCCGGCCGGCTACGCACCGGGCACGCTGCTGCGCCACACCGTCAGCATGGGCGGCGCGCTGGGCAGCGGCGAGGCCTTCGTCACCATCGACACCCAGGGCCGCATCAGCTACGCCAACGAGCAGGCGGAGCAGCTCCTGGCCGCCGGCGGCGAGTCGCTGGTCGGCCGCAAGATCTGGACCTTCTTCCAGAAGCGCGCGCGGCTGTCGCTGGAAGAACGCTTCATGCACGCGGTGGAAAAGCGCGAGGCCATCGAGATCGAGGAGCTCGACTCGCAGGTCAGCCACTGGATCGAGCTGCGCGGCTTCCCCTTCGGCTCCGGCCTGGCCCTGCACCTGCGCGACGTGTCCCTGCGGCGCAAGGCGCAGCAGCACCTGACGCTGCTCGAAGGCAGCATCGCCCGCCTGAACGACATCGTGATCATCACGGAGGCGGCGCCGTTCCGCGCCCCGGGGCCCCGCATCGTGTTCGTCAACGACGCCTTCGAGCGGCGCACGGGCTACACGCGCGAGGAGGTCATCGGCCATTCGCCCCGCTTCCTGCAGGGCGCCGACACCCAGCGCACCCAGCTCGATCGCATCCGCGCCGCGCTGGAGCAGTGGGAGCGGGTGCGCGTCGACCTGATCAACTACACCAAGTCCGGCGAGCCGTACTGGGTGGACCTCGACGTGTCGCCCGTCTGGGACGAAACGCGGCGCCTGACGCACTGGGTTGCCGTCGGCCGCGACATCACGGACCGCAAGCGCGACGAGGAGAAGATCCAGTACCTCGCGTTCTACGACCCGCTGACGCAACTGCCCAACCGGCAGATGTTGATGGACCGCCTTAACGACGCCGTGGGCGAGAACGGCCATGCCCGCGAGGGCGCGCTGATGTTCATCGACCTGGACAACTTCAAGGTGCTCAACGACACGCTGGGCCACCAGAAGGGCGACCTGCTGCTGCAGCAAGTGGGCCGGCGGCTGCGCAACTGCGTCGCCAAGGGCGACATGGTGGCGCGCCTGGGCGGCGACGAATTCGTGGTGCTCCTGGAGAACACGCCGGAAAAGCCGCTCGATCCGCTGACCGCGGCGCAGGTCGTGAGCCAGCGCATCCTGGATGGCCTGGGCGAGCCCTACGTGCTGCCGGGGTACCTGCACCACACCACCTGCAGCATCGGCGTGACGCTGTTCGGCAAGCAGCCTTCCAGCGTGAGCGAACTGCTGAAGCAGGCCGACCTGGCCATGTACCAGGCCAAGGCGGCGGGGCGCAACGCGGTGCGCTTCTTCGACCCGGAAATGCAGGCGGTGGCGAGCGCCAATGCCGCCCTGGCCGCCGACCTGCGCCAGGCGTGGCGCGACAACCACCTGAAGATCGAGTACCAGCCGCAGGTCGGCATGGACGGCCGCATGAGCGGCGTCGAGGCGCTCCTGCGGTGGGAACATCCCACCCGCGGCATCGTGCACCCGGAGCAGTTCATCCCCACGGCGGAAGAGACGTCCCTCATCATCCCCATCGGGCACTGGGTGCTGGAGGCCGCCTGCGCGCAACTGGCGCTTTGGTCCCGCCGGCCGGACCGCGCCCACCTGAGCATCTCCGTCAACGTGAGCGTGCGGCAGTTCCGCCACCCCGACTTCATCGACGAGGTGATGACCAGCGTCAAGCGCGCAGGCGTTCCGGCCAACAAGCTGAAGCTGGAACTCACCGAAAGCCTGCTGGCCGACAACCTCGACGCCGCCATCGCCAAGATGCGCAACCTCAAGGACATGGGCGTGCGCCTGTCGGTGGACGACTTCGGCATCGGCTACTCGTCGCTGTCCTACCTCAAGCGGCTCCCGATCGACGAACTCAAGATCGATCGCGGTTTCGTCAAGGACATCCTCACCGACGGCAACGACGCGGCCATCGCGGCCACGATCATCGGCCTGTGCCGCAACCTGGGCCTGGAGGTGATCGCCGAGGGGGTGGAGACGGAGGAACAGCGCGCCTTCCTGGCGCGCCAGGGTTGTGCCCGATACCAGGGCTACCTGTACTGCAGGCCCTTGCCGGTGGACCAGCTCGAAGCCTTCATGGACCGCGTTGCCGCGGGCCCCGTCACACCGGAACCATCTTCAGCGGTGTCGTGACCACGGCGCGCGGCAGGCGCAGGATGATCGCCTCGCCGTTGCGCAGCAGTTCCACGTTGTGCTGCGCCGCCAGCGACTGCACCTCGACCCACGACAGCGGCGACTCGCCGCCTTCGTGCATCTGCGTGAAGCCGCCTTCCGGCTGAGGCTGGTACTCCACCGCGATCACGCCATGCGAGGAGGATTGTTCCGTGCGCACCGCGACTTCGCCGGGGGCGGGAGCCGCGTCGGTCAGCGACAGGATGGCTGCGGCCAGCAGGAAGCGCACGGCGCTGCGCGAAACGTCGAACTCGCCGTCATGCAGTTCCGGCCGCAGGTCGAAGCCGCGGAAGTTGAGGCTGGTCGAGAGCAGCCGCACGACCTCCTGCACGCCATCGCGCAGGCTGATCGTGTCGTCTTCGGCCGGTTCCATCCACGTGCACACCTCGAGGCAGCGCGCAACGGCCTGGCGGGACAGGCGGTTGAGCTTGGAAACCGAGCCGGCAAGCTCGTCGGAGGCCACCGAGCCGCGATCCATGCGCGCGCTCAATGCCTCGGCCATCATGCCCAGGGACTGCAGGTGCACCACCATGTCGTGGCGCAGCGGCGGTGTGAGCCGGCGAAGGATGTCGTGCTGCGCGGCGCGTGCCAGACTGCGTTGGCGCTGCGGCGAGGCATCCAGGGCCACCGGGGGAACGGCTCCGGTGGAAGCGGCGATAGGGTGTTCGATGGCCAACACGTACTGCTATGGGTTGAGTTCAGGTTGGAAGAAAGTCTCGGTGGCGGGTTCCAGCGAAAATGTCAGGGTCGCCCGGGGGCATGTGTAGGACGTCGACCTTAGCCTTCGGTACACAGCCGGCGTGTTGCCGTGCGTAATTCACGAAGCGGGCCATGGCCTGCCTCCTACTGTGCCCGGCATGTCGCACACATACAAGCACAGCGGTGTCCTA
>DATAGN010000436.1:0-5200 GCA_036263715.1 Ramlibacter sp. | reverse complement strand
CACCGCCTTGTTGCCGTTGACCGAGACGTTCAGGTCGCTGACGCCCACGGTGATCTTGGACTTGCCGACGATGCGGGCGCGGCGCTCCGCTTCCCAGGCTGCGCGGCTCATGCTGCCCGGCGGATCAAATTCCTTGCCGTAGGCGCCGAGGTAATTGGCCATGTCCTTGGACGCCCAGGCGTTGGCCCAGGCGCGCACGGCGGCTTCGACGTCGCGCGACGCGGTCGGCGAAGCGGCCGCTGCTGCCGCAGGGGCGGCGGCCGGTGCCGGCGCGGCGGCCACCGCGGGAGCGGGGGCAGGCGCGGGCGCAGCCGCCGGTGCGGGCGCCGGTGCCGCCGGCCGGGCGGCCGGTGCGGCAGCGGGCGCCGGTGCGGCAGCGACGGCGGGAGCGGGGGCGGGCGCCGCAGGGCGTGCGGCCGGCGCGGGCGCCGCGGCAACCTGCGTGCCCGGGCGGCCCGGAGCGGCAGCGGAGGCGCGGCCCGTGGGCGAGAACAGTTCGCGGATCAGCGCCAGCTTGGGCTGCACCGCGGTGTTGCCGGCATCGAGCTGCAGCGCGCGGCTGTAGGCCTGGCTGGCGAGCTTGGCGTAGACGTCGCCCAGGTTCTCGTGCGCGGTGGCGTAGCTCGGATTGGTGCGGATCGCCATCTCCAGCGCGGCGCGGGCCTTGTCGAACTGCGCCGAGCCGGCATAGAGCACGGCCAGGTTGTTGTAGGGCTCCGGCAGCTCCGGGTAGTCCTCGGTCAGCTTCTGGAAGGTGGAGATCGCCTCGTTCGTGCGGCCCGCCTCGGTGAGCACCACGCCCTTGAGGAAGCGCATCTGCGGATCCTTGGGCTTGGAGGCGAGGTACTGGTCCGCCTTGTTCAGCGCCTCCGGCAGCTTGCCCGAGCGCAGGAGCTGGTTGACGTCACCGTACTCGTCGGCGCGCACGGCGCCAGCCGCCAGCAAGGCGGCGGTGAGGACGGCGAGTCCCGCGATCTTGGGGAATTGGATGCGCGCTAGCTTCATGGAGCCTCTTGTTCAACGCTTGTGACATTGCCCGCGAAGGGGGCTATATACTGCGGGCCGATTGTAGCCGTGGGGCCGCGCCGCGGCTCAACATGCGCCTTCAGAACAACACCGGGCGTCGCGGCCGCACACCGCCGGCCGTCCACCTGCTTTTCCAATGACCCTGCGCATCTACAACACGCTCTCGCGTGCGCTGGAGGACTTTTCGCCGATGCAGGCGGGACACGTCCGGATGTACGTCTGCGGGATCACGGTGTACGACCTGTGCCACGTAGGGCATGCGCGCTCCGCCGTCGCCTTCGACGTCGTGCAGCGCTGGTTGAAGGCGAGTGGGTACCGCGTCACCTCCGTGCGAAACATCACGGACATCGAGGACAAGATCATTCGCAGGTCCCTCGAAAACAAGGAGACTGTGCGGTCCCTGACCGACCGCATGATCGCCGAGATGTACCGTGACTTCGACGCGCTCGGCGTCGAGCGCCCCACCCACGACCCGCGCGCCACGGACTACGTGCCGCAGATGCTGGACATCGTGCGGCAGCTGGAAGGCAAGGGCCTCGCCTACCGCGCCGGCGGCGACGTGAACTACGCGGTGCGGCGCTTCCCGGGCTACGGCAAGCTCTCGGGCAAGTCCCTCGACGAACTACATGCGGGCGAACGCGTGGCGGTGCTCGATGGCAAGGAAGACCCGCTGGACTTCGTGCTGTGGAAGGCCGCCAAGGCCGACGAACCGCAGGACGCGCAATGGGACAGCGACTACGGCCGCGGCCGACCCGGCTGGCACATCGAGTGCTCCGCCATGTCGTGCGCGCTGCTCGGCGACACGTTCGACATCCACGGCGGCGGCGCCGACCTGCAGTTCCCGCACCACGAGAACGAGATCGCCCAGAGCGAAGGCGCCACCGGCGTGCCGCTGGCGCGCTTCTGGATGCACAACGGCTTCGTCAACATCGACAACGAGAAGATGTCGAAGTCGCTCGGCAACTTCTTCACCATCCGCGAGGTGCTGCAGAAGTTCGATGCCGAGACCATCCGCTTCTTCATCGTGCGCGCGCACTACCGCAGCCCGCTGAATTATTCGGACGTGCACCTGGACGACGCCCGCAATGCCTTGAAGCGCCTGTACACCGCGCTCGACGCGGTGGCGCCGGCGGACGTGGCCATCGACTGGAACGATGCGCACGCCGCGCGCTTCAAGGCCGCGATGGACAACGACTTCGGCACGCCGGAAGCCATGGCGGTGCTGTTCGAGCTGGCCGCGGAGGCCAACCGCACGAAGTCGGCGCAGGCGGCTGGCCTGCTCAAGGCGCTCGGCGGCACGCTGGGCCTGCTGCAGGGCGATCCGAAGGCCTTCCTCCAGGCCGGTGCGGGCCTGGACGAAGCCACCATCCTCCGCATGATCGACGCGCGTGCCGCCGCCAAGAAGGCGAAGGACTTCGCCGAGGCCGACCGCATCCGCAAGCAGTTGCTGGAGCAGGGCATCGTGCTGAAGGACTCGCCGACCGGCACGACCTGGGAGGCCGCCAGTTGAGCGACGACGTGGAGCTGGTGACGCCCGAATACTGGGACGAGGCGCGCAAGTACCTGACCCGCAAGGACCGGGTGATGAAGCGCCTGATCCCGCAGTTCGGCAACGCCTGCCTGCAGTCGCGCGGGGATGCGTTCACGACGCTGGCACGCAGCATCGTCGGCCAGCAGATCTCGGTGAAGGCCGCGCAGAGCGTGTGGGACCGCTTCGCCGCGCTGCCGCGCCGCATGACCCCGGCCAACGTGCTGAAGCTGAAGGTCGACGACATGCGGCAGGCCGGCCTGTCGGCGCGCAAGATCGAATACCTGGTGGACCTGGCACTGCACTTCGACTCCGGTGCGATCCATGTCGACGCCTGGCGCGGCATGGACGACGAGGAGATCATCGCCGAGCTCGTGGGCATCCGCGGCATCGGCCGCTGGACCGCGGAGATGTTCCTCATCTTCCACCTCATGCGGCCGAACGTGCTGCCGCTGGACGATGTGGGCCTGATCACCGGCATCAGCAAGAACTATTTCTCGGGCGATCCGGTCAGCCGCAGCGACGCCCGGGAGGTGGCCGCCGCCTGGAACCCGTTCTGCTCGGTGGCGACTTGGTATATTTGGCGATCGCTCGACCCGCTGCCCGTGGCCTATTGACCACGCCCGCGGGGGGCTATTGAGGAGCTAGGGATTTGGCAAAACGAACCTTCCTGGATTTCGAGCAGCCGATCGCGGAGCTGGAGACCAAGATCGAGGAGCTGCGCTACGTGCAGACGGAATCGGCGGTCGACATCTCCGAGGAGATCGAGCAGCTGGGGAAGAAGAGCCAGCAGCTGACCAAGGACATCTACAGCCAGCTGTCGCCGTGGCAGATCACCAAGATCGCGCGGCACCCGGAGCGTCCGTACACCATGGACTACATCAACGAGATCTTCACGGATTTCGTCGAGATGCATGGCGACCGGCACTTCGCGGACGACCAGTCCATCGTGGGCGGCCTCGCCCGCTTCAACGGCAATGCGTGCGTGGTGCTCGGCCACCAGAAGGGCCGCGACACGAAGGAGCGCGCGTTGCGCAACTTCGGCATGAGCCGCCCCGAGGGCTACCGCAAGGCGCTGCGCCTGATGAAGACGGCGGAAAAGTTCAAGCTGCCCGTCTTCACCTTCGTCGACACGCCGGGCGCCTATCCCGGCATCGATGCGGAGGAGCGCAGCCAGTCCGAAGCAATCGGCCGCAACATCTTCGAGATGGCGCAGCTCGAAGTGCCGATCATCACCACCATCATCGGCGAGGGCGGCTCCGGCGGTGCGCTGGCGATCTCGGTGGCCGACCAGGTGCTGATGCTGCAGTACGCGGTGTATTCGGTGATCAGCCCCGAGGGCTGCGCCTCGATCCTCTGGAAGACCAGCGAGAAGGCGCAGGAAGCCGCCGACGCCATGGGCATCACGGCGCATCGCCTGAAGGCGCTGGGCCTGGTCGACAAGATCGTCAACGAGCCGGTGGGCGGCGCGCACCGCGACCACAAGCAGATGGCCGCCTTCCTCAAGCGCGCCCTGAACGACGCCTGGCGCCAGGTCGGCGACTACAAGACGCGCGAACTCCTGGACAGGCGCTACGAGCGGCTGCAAAGCTATGGCCGCTTCTCCGACACCAAGGCCGAAGCCACCTGAGGGCAACCCGGCGGACAGCGCGCTCGCCGGGCTCCAGCTTCCCCTGCCCCTGGGCATCGCCTACAGCGGCGGCGCCGACTCCACCGTGCTCCTGCTCGCTGCCGCGCAGCGCTGGCCCGGACAGGTGCAGGCGATCCACGTGCACCACGGGCTGCAGGAGGCCGCGGACAGCTTCGAGAATCTCTGCCGCGCCACCTGCCAGGTGCTGGGGGTGCCGCTGCATGTGAAGCGCGTGTCGGCAGGCAACGCACCCGGCGAAAGCCCCGAAGACGCCGCCCGCAACGCGCGCTACCAGGCACTCGCGCGTGCTGCACGTGACCAGGGACTGAAGGCGGTGCTGCTCGGACAGCACGCGGACGACCAGGTCGAGACCCTGCTGCTGGCGCTCTCGCGCGGCGCCGGCTTGCCGGGGATGGCGGCGATGCCGCCGGTGTTCCAGCGCGATGGCGTGCTGTTCGTGCGGCCGCTGCTGGCGCTCGGCGCGCGCGCCATTCGCGAGTGGTGCGCGGCGGCCTCGGTGCCGGTGGTGGAGGACCCGACCAACGCGGACACCGCCTTCACCCGTAACCGGATCCGCCACCTGCTGCTGCCGGCGCTCGAGGAGGCATTCCCGCAGTACCGTGAAACATTCACGCGCTCGTCGCGCCACGCGGCGCAGGCGCAGGAGCTGCTCGACACCGTGGCCGTGGAGGACCTCGCGCGCATGGGCGGTGTGCCCGCCATCACGGCATTGCAGCAACTGCCGCGCGCGCGGCAAGGCAACGTGCTGCGGCACTGGCTGAAGACCGGCCACGCCACGGCGCCGAGCGCGGCGCAGCTCGACGAGTTGCTCGACCAGGTGGCGGACTGCACCACCCGCGGGCACCAGATCCGCATCAAGGTGGGACACGGTTCCGTGGAGCGGCAGGGCGAGCGGCTCGCGTACCTCCCGGCCGCCGGCGCGTAGGGAACTCACTGACTGTCGAGCAGGAGGGCGGCGGCTTACGATGTGCGGTGCCGTCGGGTGCACCGCATCC
>DATAGN010000435.1:0-5602 GCA_036263715.1 Ramlibacter sp. | reverse complement strand
CTTGATGCTCTTGCCGTTCTCGTCCAGCATGGCGCGCACGCGGCCGAAGGTCTGGCCTGCCAGCACGACGTCACCGGTCTTCAGCGTGCCGGACTGCACCAGCACCGTGGCCACGGGGCCGCGGCCCTTGTCCAGCTGCGCTTCGATCACGAGGCCCTTGGCCATCGTGTCCACCGGCGCCTTCAGTTCCAGCACTTCGGCCTGCAGCAGCACCTGTTCCAGCAGTTCGTCGATGCCCTGGCCGGTCTTGGCCGACACCGGCACGAAGGGCGATTCGCCGCCGTACTCTTCGGGCACCACTTCCTCGACCACCAGTTCCTGGCGGACGCGGTCCTGGTTGGAATCGGGCTTGTCGATCTTGTTGATCGCCACCACGATCGGCACGCCCGCCGCCTTGGCGTGCTTGATGGCTTCGCGCGTCTGCGGCATGACGCCGTCGTCGGCGGCGACCACCAGGATCACGATGTCGGTCGCCTGCGCACCGCGGGCACGCATGGCGGTGAACGCCTCGTGGCCGGGGGTGTCCAGGAAGGAGATCATGCCGCGCGGCGTTTCCACGTGGTACGCGCCGATGTGCTGCGTGATGCCGCCGGCTTCGCCCGCGGCGACCTTGGCGCGGCGGATGTAGTCCAGCAGCGAGGTCTTGCCGTGGTCGACGTGGCCCATGACGGTCACGACCGGTGCACGCGGCACGGCCTCCGCCGTGGTCGCGGCGACGTCCTCTTCGGTGAACGCTTCCGGATCGTCCAGGGCAGCGGTCACCGCCTTGTGGCCCATTTCCTCGACCACGATCATGGCCGTGTCCTGGTCCAGCGACTGGTTGATGGTGACCAGCTGGCCCATCTTCATCAGCGCCTTGATCACTTCGGAGGCCTTGATCGCCATCTTGTGCGCGAGCTCGGAGACGGTGATCGTCTCGGGCACGTGCACTTCGATGATGCGCTGCTCCTGCGGAGCGGCTTGCTGGTGGTCGTCGCGGTCGCGGTGGTCGCGACGGCCGCCACGCGGACCGCCTCGCCACGAATTGCGGCCGACCCCGCCGGACGCATCGCCGCGGGTCTTGATTTCCTTCTTCTTGGCAGGATCGTTCGCCCAGCTGGAGGACAGCTTGGCGGACTTGACTTCCTTGCCGGCGCCCGGACCCGTGGGTGCAGGCGCGGCGCCCGGTGCGGCGGGCCGGCCCGGCTGCGCCGGCGGCTTGTGCAGCGTGCCCTTGACGCCCGGCTTCGCGGGTTCCGGCGCCTTGGCGACCGGCTTTTCCGGGGCCTTGGCCACCAGCACCTTCTTGGGCGCGCTCATCATCGAGCGGATCGCGGCCGCTTCGGCTTCGGCCTTGCGGCGGCGCTCCTGCAGGTCCTGCGCGCGCGCGGCTTCCTCGTCGGCGCGCTTCTTCGATTCGGCGGCCGCCTTCTCGCGCACTTCGGCCGCAGCCTTGTCGCGGGCTTCCTGCTGCGCCTTGGCCACGGCCTGCGCGGCTTCGGCTTCGGCCGCCTTGGCAGCGGTGGCGCCGGCCTGGCGCTCGGAATACGCTTCCGCGCGTGCGTCGGCCTCGGCTTCCTTGCGGGCCTGTTCGGCCGCGGCGGCGCGCGCTTCTTCCTCGGCGCGCTGGCGCGCCTCGGCTTCCTCGCGCTCGCGGCGCTTGGCGGCGAGTTCCTCTTCCTGGCGCCGGATCAGCTCGGCCTGGCGGCGGGCTTCCTCCTCGCGGCGGGCGAGTTCGGCGTCGTCGGGACCGCCGGGTCCGCCCGGCTGCGCCGTGTCCGGCGCTTCCACGACCGCGGTGTCGCTGCCCTCGTCACGCTTGATGAAGGTGCGCTTCTTGCGCACTTCCACCTGGATCGTGCGCGCCTTCCCGCTTGAGTCCGCCTGCTTGATCTCGCTGGTGGACTTCTTCACCAGGGTGATCTTCTTGCGCTCGGGCGAAGCCGTGCCGTGGCTGGCCTGCAGGTGGCCCAGGAGCTTCTGCTTGTCGGCGTCGGTCAGCGGATCGGTCGGGCCGTTCTTGGCCACGCCGGCGCTGCGCAACTGCTCGAGCAGCGTCTCGGTCGATTTCTTGAGTTCGTTCGCGAACTCGGCGACGGTGGTACTAGACATGTTCGGTGCGTCCCCCTCCCTTTATTCATGGGCCGCCGGAGCCGGCTGGTTGTTGAACCAGTGCTCGCGCGCCTTCATGATCAGGGCTTTGGCCTCGTCCGCAGACTGGCCCGTGATATCCGTGAGTTCGTCGACGGCCAGGTCGGCCAGGTCGTCGCGGGTGTGCACGCCGTTTTCGGCGAGCTGGGCGATCAGCGTGGGGTTCAGGCCCTCGAGGTCGCGCAGGTCCTGCGAGACTTCCTCGACGCTTTCCTCGCGCTGGATCTCCATGGTCAACAAGGCATCCTTGGCGCGCGTGCGCAGCTCGTTGACGGTGTCCTCGTCGAAGGACTCGATCTCCAGCATCTCGGAGATGGGCACATAGGCCACTTCCTCCAGGCTGGTGAAGCCCTCGACGATCAGGATGTCGGCGATTTCCTCGTCGACGTCCAGCTTCTCCATGAAGAGCGCGCGGATCGTGGACTGCTCCTCGGCCTGCTTCTGGGCCGACTCGTTGGCGTCCATGATGTTGATCTTCCAGCCGGTCAGCTCGGAAGCCAGGCGCACGTTCTGGCCGCCGCGGCCGATGGCGATGGCGAGGTTCTCCTCGTCCACCACCACGTCCATGGCGTGCTTTTCCTCGTCGACGACGATGGAGGTCACGTTCGCGGGCGCCAGGGCGCCGATCACGAACTGCGCCGGGTCCTCGGACCACAGCACGATGTCGACGCGCTCGCCGGCGAGTTCGTTGGTGACCGCGTTGACGCGCGAGCCGCGCACGCCGACGCAGGTGCCGATGGGGTCGACGCGCTTGTCGTGCGAGACCACGGCGATCTTGGCGCGCGAACCGGGATCGCGGGCGCAGCTCTTGATCTCCAGCAGGCCCTGTTCGATCTCGGGCACTTCCTGGCGGAACAGCTCGATCATGAACTCCGGTGCGGCGCGCGACAGGATGATCGGGGCGCCGCGCAGCGTGAGGTCGACCTCCATGATCATGGCGCGCACGCGGTCGCCATTGCGCAGGTTCTCCTTCGGGATCATCTCGCCTCGGCGCAGGCGCCCTTCGACGCGGCCGCTCTCCACGATGATGTCGCCCTTGTCCATGCGCTTGACGGTGCCCACGAAGATCTTGTCGCCGCGCGACATGAAGTCGTTGAGCAGCATCTCGCGTTCCGCGTCGCGGATCTTCTGCAGGATCACCTGCTTGGCCGCCATGGCACCGATGCGGCCGATGGGCAGCGACTCGATGCCTTCCTCGATGTACTCGCCGACCTCGGCGCCGTCGACGCGTTCCTGCGCGTCCATCAGCAGTTCCTCGGCCTCGGGGTTCTGCAGGCCCTGCTCGTCGGGCACCACCAGCCAGCGGCGGAAGGTCTCGTAGTCGCCGCTGTCGCGGTCGACCGCCACGCGAATGTCCACCTCGCCCTGGTACAGCTTCTTGGTGGCCTGGGCCAGGGCAGCCTCCACCGCGCCGAAGACGACGTCGCGCTCGACGTTCTTCTCGCGCGAGATGGCATCCACCAGCATCAACAGTTCGCGATTCATAACCCTACTCCTGAACCCCGGCGCGTCGGCGCCCCTTGAAATCAACGATCGGTGCCAGCCGAGCCTCCTTCAGCTCGTCCAGCGTGAAACCCAGGACCTGCAAGGCCACGGGCTCCTTCTTCTTCTTCGAAACCTTCTTGCCCGGCTCCGGCGGCGGCTCGTCGCTCCAGGTGAGCTGCCAGCCTTTTCCGTCCGGCGCCTGTTCCAGCGTGCCGCGGAACTTGCGGCGATTGGCTGCCACCTGGCCGGCCGCCGCCGCGCCCATCGGCGCCTTCAGCGTGATGTCGACGAGCTCGCCGGCATACCGCTCGAAATCCTGGACGTTCCGCAGCGGGCGGTCGATGCCCGGCGACGACACCTCCAGGCGCTGGTAGTCGACCTCCTCGACTTCCAGCGTGTACTGCAGCTGCCGCGTGACGCGCTCGCAGTCCTCCACGTTCACCAGCTGCTCTTCACCCCCGGGTGCCCAGGGGAAGTCGATCGTCACGCGCAGCGTGCCACCGGCGGAGCGTTCGAGCTCCACCAGTTCATAGCCCAGTGAGGCCACGGTTTGCGAAACGATGTCTTGCAGTGCCAAGTTCGTGAAATGGATCAGCCAAAAAAAACGGGCGGTTGGTACCCGCCCGTTTGGTCGTGAGGCCAGTATTGTACCGGCTGCGACAGTGGTTCGCAAGGCGTCAGGGTCTTTGCGCTTCCTCTGTCACGACGCAGCCGCCACCAGCGTCTGTGTGTATGGATCGCGCGGGCGCTGCAGGACCTCTTCCACGGTGCCGGATTCGACCACCCGGCCGTCTTTCATCACCAGCACCTCGTGGGCCATGGCCCAGATCACGTCCACGTCGTGCGTGATCAGCAGGTACGACAGGCTCCTCTCACGTTGCAGTCTTTGGAGCAATTTCAAGACCTGCTTCTGGATGGTCACGTCCAGCGCGCTGGTGGGCTCGTCCAGCACCAGCAGCTGAGGTTCGACGATCAGCGCCCGCGCGATCGCCAGGCGCTGCCGCTGGCCGCCGGAGAACTCGTGCGGGTAGCGCCCGAGCAGTCCGGGGAACTGCCGCTCGCTCATGCCGACTTCGTCCAGCACCTTGTAGACGCGCTCGCGGCGCTGGTCGATGCTGAGCGCCGGTTCGTGCACCAGCAGGCCCTCGCCGACGATCTCCTCGACCGTCATGCGGGGCGACAGGGACGAGAACGGGTCCTGGAAGACGACCTGCACCAGCCGGCGGATGCCGCGGTTGGACGCCGTGTCGGGGCCCCAGCGCTTGCCGACGACCTCGAGCTGGCCGCCGTGCGGGATGAGTCCCAGCGCAGCCAGCGCCATCGTCGACTTGCCGGAGCCGGACTCACCCACGATGCCCAGCGTTCCGCCGGGGGGCACCCGGAACTCGGCACCGTGCACGGCAACGAACTCACCCTTGCGGAACCAGCCCTTCAAGCCGGGGATCGGCACCGGATAGGTCACGCGCAGGTCGGCGGCCTGCATGACCGGCGCCT
Organism: Ramlibacter sp.; assembly: GCA_036263715.1. Lineage (GTDB taxonomy): Bacteria > Pseudomonadota > Gammaproteobacteria > Burkholderiales > Burkholderiaceae_C > Ramlibacter. The sequence continues at coordinate 493 of DATAGN010000435.1, read as the reverse complement.
CGGGCCGGGGATCCTGCACGTCGCGTTCCGGTCGGCTCTCGATGAGCTTGCGCGTATAGGGATGCTGCGGGTCCTGGAACACCGTGCCCACGGCGCCCTGCTCCACCAGGTTGCCGTTTTCCATGACGGCCACGCGGTCGGCAAAGCGCCGCACCAGGTTCAGGTCGTGCGTGATCAGCAGCACGGCCATGCCGGTCTGGCGCTGCAGGTCGCCCAGCAGGTCCAGGATCTGCTGGCGCAGCGTGACGTCCAGCGCGGTAGTCGGCTCATCGGCCAGCAGCAGGCGCGGCCGGCAGGCCAGGGCCATGGCGATCATCGCGCGCTGCCGCTGGCCGCCGGAAAGCTGGTGCGGGTAGGTCTCGGCACGGCGGGCGGGCTCCGGGATGCCGGTGGCGGCGAGCGCCTCGATGGCGGCGGCCCACGCCTGCCTGTTCGTGAGGCCCTGCTTCATCTGCAGCACTTCGGCGATCTGGTCGCCGATGGTGTAGACCGG
>DATAGN010000434.1:0-4797 GCA_036263715.1 Ramlibacter sp. | reverse complement strand
GCCGGAAGGGCTGTTCAAGCAATGAGCGCCGCGAAGCCGAACCTCGAGACATTGCCCCGCGGCTTGCAGGTGGCGCTGGGCCTGGCGCTGGTCGCGCTGCTCGCGTTCCCGTTCTTCTCCACCGATTTCTATGCGCAGATGGTCGCGCGCATGATGATCCTGGCGATCTTCGCCATGAGCCTGGACCTGCTGCAGGGCGTCACGGGACTCGTGTCATTGGGCCACGCGGCGTTCTTCGGCCTCGCGGGCTATGCGCTCGCATTCCTCTCGCCGCCCGACGCGCCCGTCAGCCTCTGGTGGACCTTGCCCGCGGCCGTGGCCGCTTCCGGCCTGGCAGCGCTGGTCATCGGCTTCTTCGTCGTCCGCACCCGCGGCATCTACTTCATCATGGTCACCATGGCCTTCGCGCAGATGGTGTTCTACCTGTTCTTCGACAACAAGGCGCTGGGCGGCTCGGACGGCATCTACGTGAATTTCAAGCCCACGGCGGGGCCACTGGACCTGGACAACAAGAAGGCCTTCTACTTCTTCACCCTTGTCACCATGGTGCTGGTGTACGCCTTCCTGCGCCGCCTGCTCTTCAGCCCTTTCGGCCGGGCGCTGTCCGGCATCCGCGTGAACGAGCACCGCATGCGGGCGATGGGCTTCGGCACCTTCGGCTACAAGCTCGCCGCCTTCACGCTGGCCGGCGCACTCGCGGGCCTCGCCGGCTACCTGTGGGCCGCGCAGACGGGCTTCGTGAACCCCGAGCTGATGGGATTCCACATGAGCGCGCACGCGATCATGATGGTCATCCTCGGCGGCATGGGCAACTTCGCCGGGGCGATCGTCGGCGCCTTCGCCTTCGAATGGCTGCTGCACGAGTTTAAGGACCTGCCCGCCATCGGCACCTTCAACACGGGCAAGCACTGGATGCTGTGGATGGGCCTGTTCATCGTATTCATCGTGGCCTTCGCGCCGCGCGGCCTGCTGGGCCTGCTCGAACGCGTGCTGCGCAGGAAGGGAGCGCGCGGTGAGTGAAGTGCTGCTCTCCGCGCGCGGGCTCACCAAGCGTTTCGGCGGCCTGGCTGCCGCGCACGACGTGACGCTGGATCTCTGGCGCGAACGCATCCACGCGGTGATCGGCCCCAACGGCGCCGGCAAGTCCACGCTGACGAACCTGCTCTCGGGCGACCTCGTGCCAACCGAGGGAAGGGTCACGCTCCTCGGGCGCGACGTCACCGGCTGGAGTCCCGAGCGCATCTCGCGCGCCGGGCTCGGGCGCAGCTACCAGAAGACCAACATCTTCCTGCCGTTCACGGTGTGGGAGAACATCCGCCTGGCCGCGCAGTCGCGCACGCCGCAGGCAGGCCGCTGGCTCAAGCTCGCCGACAACATCCGCGAAGCCAACGAACGCGCCGAGCGCGCGCTCGAACTCGCCGGCCTGCAGCAGCGCCGCGACGACATCGCCGGTGCCGCGAGCCATGGCGAGCAGCGGCAACTGGAGATCGCGATGACGCTGGCGACCGACCCGCAGGTGCTGCTGCTCGACGAACCGCTGGCAGGCATGGGCAGTGCCGAAGCCGAACGCATGGTGCAGCTGCTGCTGCGCCTGAAACCCGCCCACGCGATCATGCTGGTCGAGCACGACATGGACGCCGTCTTCGCGCTGGCCGACCACCTCACCGTGATGGTCAACGGGCAGGTCCTCGCCAGCGGCACGCCGGCGGAAGTACGCGCCGACGCCAACGTGCAATCGGCCTACCTCGGGGAAGAGGCATGAGCGAGCGCCTGATCGAAGCCCGCGGCCTCCAGACCTATTACGGCGCGAGCCACATCCTGCGCGGCATCGACTTCCACGTGGACCGCGGCGAAACCATCGGCCTCATGGGCCGCAACGGCATGGGCAAGAGCACGCTGCTCAAGACGCTCATGGGCCTGGTGCGCCCGCGCGAAGGCACGGTGCTGGTCAAGGGCCGCGACATGGTGGGACGCGCTTCGTACGAGGTCGCGCAGCTCGGCGTCGCCTACGTGCCTGAGGGCCGCGGCATCTTCGGCAACCTGAGCGTGAAGGAAAACCTGGTGATGGCCGCGCGCGCCGGCACGCAGGGGCAGCGCGAATGGACCTACGAGCGCGTGCTCGACACCTTCCCGCGCCTGAAGGAACGCCTCGGCCACGGCGGCCAGCAACTGTCCGGTGGCGAGCAGCAGATGCTGACCATCGGCCGCGCCCTCATGACGAACCCCGACGTGCTGATCCTCGACGAAGCGACCGAAGGCCTCGCGCCCCTGATCGCGCGCGAGATCTGGCGCATCTGCGGCGTCATCCGCGCCAGCGGCATCTCCAGCATCATCGTCGACAAGGCCTGGAAGCAGGTCACGCAGGTCAGCGATCGCAACGTGATCCTGGTCAAGGGCGAGGTCGTGTACCAGGGAAGTTCGGATGAGCTGCGTGCTCGTCCGCAGCTGCTCGACCAGTACCTCGGCGTCTGACCAGTCCTAGCTGAACCGCGCGCGAGCCGCGCGAACTCGGCGTCAGCGCATTGCCAGCGCGGTGTCGGTGCACTGCAGATGCCGCGATGACCGCGTGCGTCCCGGCCGGATGTAGGTTCCGTCCGACGCCGCTTGATCTGTGCATCCTTCACGGCATCGGCGACGCCTTCCAGAGAATGGCCCGGCACAACGATGAAGGCCATGAAGCCCCAAGCACCGGAAGAGGAGAAGCGGCCCACCGTCGAGCCGCGCGGCAGCGCGCCGACGGTCCGCGCGAGCCACCACCACCGCCAGTTCGAGGTCATGGGTGCGCACCCCACGGAGCGCGGCACCTGGTTCACCGTCTGGGCGCCCAACGCACGCAACGTGGGCGTGATGGGCAGCTTCAACGACTGGCATTGCGAGCACCTGAATCGCCTGGACGACGGCAGCGGCCGCTGGAGCGGCTTCATCGAAGGCGCACGCGCCGGCCAGTGCTACAAGTTCCACATCCAGAACGCCTGGGGCCACTGGATGGACAAGGCGGACCCGTACGCGTTCCGCATGGAGATGGCGCCCGGCACCGCCTCGCAGATCTGGGACCTCTCGCACGAATGGGGCGACCACGAGTGGATGCGCACGCGCTGGCAACGCCAGTCGCACAAGGCGCCGATGTCCATCTACGAGGTGCACCTCGGTTCCTGGCAGCGCGAGGAGGACGGACGCTTCCTCAACTACCGCGACATCGCGCAGCGCCTGGCCACGCACTGCCACAACATGGGCTTCACGCACGTGGAGCTGATGCCGGTGACCGAGCATCCGTTCTACGGCTCGTGGGGTTACCAGACCACCGGCTACTTCGCGCCCACGGCCCGCTACGGCACGCCGCAGGACCTGATGCACTTCGTGGACACGCTGCACCAGAACGGCATCGGCGTGTTCCTCGACTGGGTGCCTTCGCACTTCCCCGCCGACCCGCATGCGCTGGCGCGCTTCGACGGCACGGCGCTGTACGAGCACGACGATCCGCGCCGGGGCTTCCACCCCGAGTGGAACAGCCTGATCTTCAACTACGGCCGCTACGAGGTCCGCGACTTCCTGATCTCCAACGCGATCTTCTGGCTGGAGAAGTACCACTTCGACGGCCTGCGCGTGGACGCGGTCGCCTCGATGCTGTACCTGGACTACGCGCGCCGGCACGGCGAGTGGATTCCCAACGAGCACGGCGGCAACCAGAACCACGAGGCCGTCGGCTTCCTGAAAGACCTCAACACCGCGGTGTACTCCACCTTCCCCGACGTGCACATGATCGCGGAGGAGTCCACGGCCTGGCCCGCGGTGTCGCGCCCGGTGGACTGGGGCGGCCTGGGCTTCGGCATGAAGTGGAACATGGGCTGGATGAACGACACGCTGCGCTACGTGTCGCGGCCGCACTTCTACCGCCACTGGCACGGCGACGACATCCGCTTCTCCGCGGTGTATGCCTTCCACGAGAACTTCATCCTGCCGCTGTCGCACGACGAGGTCGTGTACGGCAAGGGCAGCCTCCTGGGCAAGCAGCCCGGCGACGAGTGGCAGCGCTTCGCGGGCCTGCGCAACCTGTATGGCCTGATGTGGACGCATCCGGGCAAGAAGCTGCTGTTCATGGGCGGCGAGTTCGGGCAGATCGAGGAATGGCACCACGAGCGCACGCTCGACTGGCACCTGTGGGCGCGGCCCTTGCACGCGGGCCTGGCGCGCTGGGTGTCGGACCTGAATGCGGCCTACCGGCAGTGCCCGGCCCTGCACGTCAACGACTTCGAAAGCGAAGGCTTCGAGTGGCTGCCGTGCGAGCGGCATGAGAGCACCATCCTCACCTTCGTGCGGCGCGGGCGCCCCGGCGAGGGCCAGGTCGTCGTGCTCGTGAACATGACCCCGCAGCCGCGCCTCGAGCTGCGCGTGGCGATGCCCGAGACGGGCAACTGGCATGAACTCCTCAACAGCGACGCTGCCTTCTACGGCGGCAGCGGCGTCGGCAACCTCGGGCACGTGCAGGCCACGGCCCACCCGGTGGGCGGCTGGCCGGCCAGCGCCCTCGTCACGGTGCCGCCGCTCGGCACCGTGATCCTCTCCAACCGCCCGCTCGCACCGACCGACTTCCAAGAGGGAGCTCCCCATGCCCGCCAATAAAAACGTACTCGCCTTCGTCATGGCCGGTGGTGAAGGCTCGCGCCTGCATCCCCTGACCGCCAACCGCTGCAAGCCGGCGGTGCCCTTCAATGGCAAGCACCGCATCGTCGACTTCGTGCTGTCCAACCTGGTCAACTCGGACATCTACTCGACCTACCTGCTGGTGCAGTACAAGTC
>DATAGN010000433.1:0-4660 GCA_036263715.1 Ramlibacter sp. | reverse complement strand
GTGGTGCAGCAGCACGGTGGCCAGCGCCGCCTGCAGCACCTGCACCTGCGCGGCCAGCATCATCTGGTTTTCCACCAGGCCCTGGATGCTCTGGGTGTGCACCGTGAGCATTTCCTTGAGTTCGTCGTCGTCTTGGTCCATGCGCTGCCCCGAAAAGCTTCGGCCCATTGTGACACCCGCGCGCTGGCTCAGGCACGCAGCGCCGGTGGCGGCGTCTTCGGCTGGTAGTCGCACCAGCGGGCCACTGCGCACTGCCAGCACTTGGGCAGCCGCGCCACGCACACATAGCGGCCATGCAGGATCAGCCAGTGGTGCGCGTCCTGCCGGTACGCCGGGGGCACGCGCTGCATCAGCACTTCCTCGACCTCCACCGGATTGCGTCCCGGTGCCAGGCCGGTGCGGTTGCTGACGCGGAAGATGTGCGTGTCCACCGCCATCGCCTCTTCGCCGAAGGCGACGTTCAGCACCACGTTGGCCGTCTTGCGGCCCACCCCGGGCAGGGCCTCGAGCGCCTCGCGCGTGCGCGGCACCTTGCCGCCATGCTGCTCCACGAGGATGCGGCAGGTCTCCATCAGGTGCTTCGCCTTCATGCGGTACAGGCCGATGGTCTTGATGTAGTCGCTCAGGCCTTGCTCGCCCAGCCCCAGGATCTTCTGCGGCGTGTTGGCGACGGCGAAGAGCCGGCGCGTGGCTTTGTTGACGCCCGCATCGGTGGCCTGCGCCGACAGCAGCACCGCCGCCAGCAGCTCGAAGACGGTGCTGTATTCGAGTTCGCTGGCCGGCATGGGATTGGCGGCCTGCAACGTGGCGAAGAAGGGCGGGATGTCCTCGTCTTTCATGCAGGCAGTGTAGGTCGGCGGTGAGCGCGCGCAGCGCCGAACCCCGTCGCGCCCCGGGGTTCGGCGCGTCCCGCGCGCTCACCGCCGGCCTCCGAGGGCCCCGGCAGGGTGAGCATCTTATGATCGCGCGATGAAGCTGCTCGCCACCCTGATGCTGGCCGCCACCGCGCTGCTGGCCCCGTCCCTGCATGCGCAGGGCTATCCCACCAAGCCGATCCGGCTCGTCATCCCGTTCCCGGCGGGCGGTGCGACCGACATCTTCGGCCGTGCCGTGTCGCAGAAGATGGGCGAGCGCCTCGGCCAGCCCGTCGTGGTCGACAACAAGCCGGGCGCGGGCGGCAGCATCGGCTCGGACATCGTCGCCAAGGCGCCGGCCGACGGCTACACGATCCTGCTGTCCACGAGCAGCACGCACGCGATCGCACCGAGCTTCAGCGCCAAGCTCCCCTATGACGCGGTCGTCGACTTCACGCCGATCGTGCACGTGGGCAACGCGCCCAACATCATGGTGGTGCCGAACAGCTCGCCTGCGAGGACGGTCAAGGAGTGGGTGGAGCACGCGCGCAAGAACCCGGGCAAGCTCAATTACGCCAGCAGCGGCAACGGCACCATCGTCCACCTGAGCGCGGAGTACTTCAAGGCGCGCACGAATACCTTCCTGGTGCACATCCCCTACCGCGGAACGGCGCTGGCGATGCCGGACCTGGTGAGCGGCAAGATCGACGTGCTGTTCGACTCGGTCGCCAGTGCGCTGCCCCACATCCGCGATGGCCGCGTGCGCGCGCTGGGCATCAGCAGCCTGAAGCGCTCGCCGCTGTTCCCGGAGCTGCCCGCGATTGCGGAGACGGTGCCCGGTTACGAGACCACCACCTGGTTCGGCATCTACGGACCCAAGGGCCTGCCGGCTGACGTCGTGCAACGCGTGAACGCGGCGGTCAACCAGGCGCTGCAGGACCCCGAGGTGAAGGACCGCCTGGCGCGCCTGGGCATCGAGCCCGTGGGCGGCACGCCGCAGTCCTTTGCCAGCTACACCGAGGCCGACCGCGCCAAGTGGAAGAAGATCATCGTCGAGCGGAAGCTGACGGCGGAGTGATTTGTCGCGCTCCGGTGAGGGAGCGCCGTCGGAACCGTCGGTGAACGCAGAGGACGCAAAGAAGAACAGCCAAGGTACGCAGAGAAGACAACCACCCATGAAGCAATTCGATTTCAACAACCCGTACCCCACGACGCGCATCCCGGTCTTCGCGCGCAACGCCGTGTCGACCTCGCACCCGCTTGCCGCGCAGGCCGGATTGCGCATGCTGTGGAAGGGCGGCAACGCCGTGGACGCGGCGATCGCTGCGGCGGCGGCCATGACGATCTGCGAGCCGGTGAGCAACGGCCTCGGCAGCGATGCCTTCGCGATCCTGTGGGACGGCCAGCAGCTGCAAGGCATCAACGGCTCGGGCCGCGCACCGGCGGCGTGGACGCCGGAGTACTTCCGCGGCAAGTACGGCGCGGACGCGAAGGCGCCGCCCAAGCGCGGCATGGATTCGGCCACCGTGCCGGGCGCGGTGGGCACCTGGGTGGCCCTGTCCGAGCGTTACGGCAAGCTGCCGTTCGGTGACCTGCTGGCCCCCGCCATCGAGATCGCCGAGCGCGGCTACCTGCTGCCGATCGTCGTGCAGCAGAAGTGGGAAGCGGCGACGCCGGAACTCGGACACCTGCCCGGCTTCGCGCAAAGCTTCCTGCCTTGGGGGCGCGCTCCACGCGTCGGCGAGCTGTTCCAGTTCCCCGCGGCTGCCCGGGCCCTGCGCCTGATCGCCGGGACGAAGGGCAAGGCCTTCTACGCCGGCGAGATCGCCGAGGCGATCGCGCGCTTCAGCAAGGACAACGGTGGCGCCCACACGGTGCAGGACTTCGCCTCGTACCAGCCCGAATGGGTGAAACCGATCGAGAAGAACTACCGCGGCTACACGCTGCACGAGATCCCGCCCAACGGGCAGGGCATCGCCGCGCTGATCGCGTTGGGGATCCTCGATCGCTTCGATCTGGCGGCGCACAAGGTGGACAGCGCCGATTCGCAGCACCTGCAGATCGAGGCGATGAAACTCGCCTTCGCCGACGTGTACCGCTACGTCGCGGAGCGCTCGGCGATGGAGCTCACCACCGAGCAGATGCTCGACGACGCCTACCTCGCCAGCCGCGCCAGGCTGATCGACATGAAGCGCGCACAGGACTTCCGGGCCGGCAACCCGGTCAAGGGCGGGACCATCTACCTGACCGCGGCGGACGAGAACGGGATGATGATCAGCTTCATCCAGAGCAACTACATGGGCTTCGGCTCCGGTTGCGTCGAACCGCAGTTCGGCGTGAGCCTGCAGAACCGCGGCCATGGCTTCAGCCTGCAGCCGGGCGCCAACCAGGTGGCACCGGGCAAGCGTCCCTTCCACACGATCATCCCCGCCTTCCTCAGCAAGGGTGGCCAGCCGGTGATGAGCTTCGGGGTGATGGGGGGCAACATGCAGCCGCAGGGCCACCTGCAGACGCTCGTGCGCATGCTCGACTACCACCAGGGGCCGCAGGCGGCGTGTGATGCGCCGCGGTGGCGCTTCAACAGTGGCCTGGAGATCAACGTCGAGCAGCAGATGGACGCGGCGGTGGTGCAGGACCTCATCGGCCGCGGCCACCGCATCGAGGTCATCAACGACAACTATCAGGATTTCGGCGCCGGCCAGTTCATCTGGCGCATGGGCGAGCCGGGCAAGGAAGGTTACGTCGTGGCATCCGATTCGCGGCGGGACGGCCTTGCTGCCGGTTTCTGAGGAAAACTTCCGCGACCTTTGACGGTTACCAAGGCAACACATCGTGTGCGGCGGCAGGGTCACCGCAACACGTGTTTCATCGCGCACGCGGTGGATTAGTACACACCGCTGGACGCCGGGTGCGGCCACCATGGGTGCGTGAAGTTCGATGTGAAGGTCACCCACGAGGCGCCTTGCTCCCGCGTGATGGTGTCGGGGGAGGCGAGGCTCGGCCGCATGTTGTCGCTGCTGCAGGTCCTGGAACTGGACAGCCGCAGCTGGCCGCTCGACCGCGTCCTTCTCGACCTGCGCCAGCACGACACCACCCTGGAGCCGCCCGAGCAGGAGCGGCTGCTCGTCGAGGCAGCGCGCGTGCTCGCGCGCATGCGCAAGGTCGCCTTCCTGGTGCCGCCCGGCCGCATGCGCGAGTGTTGCGGCACGCGTGTGTTCACGAGCGAGCAGGAAGCCTTGCGCTGGCTGGCCAGCTGAAGCGCGGTGCGGTGCCGGCGGCGCGGTAGTCCCGCACCTACCCGGCGTGCCTCGGCGGGACGACACGCGCGGCGCGGCCGCAGTCCTAAATAGTCCTGAGAGCCACAAGACAGGAGAAAACGAAGATGCATACCGCCATCTGCGCGTTCGATGAGCGCGGGCAGGCCGAGGACGCCGTCGACCAGCTCGTGCGTGCCGGCTTCGCTCGCAGCGACGTGCACATCGAGCACAAGCACGCCACCGCGGAGGGCACCGGTACCACCCAGTGGGACGGCGCCGATCGCGAAGCGCCCGCGGAACGCGGCGCACTCTCGGCACTCGGACACTTCTTCACCAGCCTGCTCGGGCGCGACAACCCCTCGGGCCGCGTGGACCGTTATGCGCAGCACGTGGAGCGGGGCAGCTTCGTCGTGGTGGTCGACGGGCGCGAAGAAGCCGACGCGCAGCGCGCCCACGCGCTGCTGCAGGGCCTGCGCGGCAAGGACGTCGACCTGGTGCACCGCCCCGAGCACCGGCCGCTGCGCGACATCGTGGGCATGCGCGACGACG
>DATAGN010000432.1:0-14754 GCA_036263715.1 Ramlibacter sp. | reverse complement strand
GCCGCCGGTGGCGGGCGCGCCAGCCTACGAGCGGATCGCCGGCCGGGCCTTCGGCGAGCTCGACCCCAAGCTGCCGCAGAACGCCATCATCCAGGACATCGAGCGCGGCCTGGAGGCCGACGGCAAGCTGCGCTACGTCGCCACCTTCACGATGACCAAGCCGGTCGACCTCGCGCGTGCCAGCGGCCTGCTCTGGCACGACGTGCCCAATCGCGGACGCCGCCTCACCCTGAACGAACAGGCCGAGGCGCGCGCCGGCGACATCGAACTGCAAAGCGCCTGGCAGGGCGACAACGCGGGAGCAACGGCCGTGCGGCCCACCATGGCGGCCGGCGGCCTGCACTGGTTGCAGTTGCCGATCGCGCGCGGGCCCAACGGCGAGCGCATCACCGGCGACGTGTTCGGGCGCATCGTCAACCGCAGCGGCCCCGCGTCGCAGCCGCTGCTGGTGCAGACCAATCCCGTGCCCTACCGGCCGGTGAGCCTCGACACCAAGCTGTCGCGGCTGGTCGCGCGCACCGGCGAATCGACGCGCGGCGAGGTGACTGGCGAAACGGCCATCGCGCCGGGGGATTGGGCGTGGGCGAAGTGCGACGCGGCCAACCCCTTTCCCGGCACGCCCGACCCCACGCACATCTGCCTGAAGGGCGGCTTCGAGCCGTCGAAGCTGTACCAGGTCGTCTTCCAGGCTGCGGACCCGTACGTGCTGGGTGCCGGCTTCGCCGCGTGGCGCGACGTCGGCATGTTCTTCAAGACGGCGCGCGCCGACGACACCGGCACGCCGAACCCGATCGCGGGCGCGGTGAAGGCGAGCATCGGCCGCGGCATCTCCCAGTCCGGCAACTTCCTGCGCGGCTGGCTGCACCTGGGCTTCAACCGGGACGAGAGCGGCAGGCAGGTGCACGACGGCCTCTGGCCCACCATCGCGGGCCGCCGCATCGCGCTGAACTTCCGCTGGGCGCAGCCCGATGGCGTCCTCGAGCTGTACCAGGCCGGCAGCGAGGGACCCCAGTGGTGGCTGCCCGCGCCCGACCCGGTGCGCGGCGGTCCCACTGTCGGCATCCTGGACCGCTGCACCAGCACCCGCACCTGCCCGAAGATCATCGAACACTTCGGCTCCGCGGAGGTGTGGGCGCTGAAGCTCACGCCCGAATGGGTGGGCACGGACGGCAAGGTGGACCTGCCCTTGCCGCCCACGGTGCGGCGCTACTACATCGCCAGTTCCACGCACGGCGGCGGCGCCGGCGGCTTCGACACCAGCCTGCCCGGCAAGGGGCTGCCGACGACGGGAGCGACTTGCCCCGGCAACAACTTCGGCGTGGGCACCCTGCCCGCCAACCCGGTGCCGCACCTGCACACGGTCAATGCGATCCGCGAGCACTTCCGCGCGTGGGTGATGCGCGGGGTGGAGCCGCCACCGAGCCGCTGGCCGCGGCTGGCCGACGGCACGCTGGCGGCCGCGAACAAGCAGGCCATCGGCTTTCCCACCCTGCCGCAGTTGCGCGCCACGATTCCGGAGGCGGACTTCATCCTGCCGGTGATCGACTACGACTGGGGTCCGCAGTTCAACCCGGTGGACGGCAGCGGCATCGCGTCCAAGGCGCCTCCTGGCATCCGGCAGGTGCTGCCGATGTTCGCGCCCAAGGTGGACGCCGACGGCAACGAGCTGGGTGGCGTGCCGGTGGTGCTGCTGGACGCGCCGCTGGGCACGTACCTGGGCTGGAACATCACGGCCGGCGGCGACCGCCCCTTCCACCAGGGGCAGATCTGCAACTACGTGGGCGGGATGATCCCCTTCGCGCGCACCGCGCAGGAACGGCAGGCCAACGGCGATCCGCGCCTGTCGCTGCAGGAGCGCTATGGCTCCCACGAAGGCTACGTGGAGCGGGTGCGGCGCGCCACCGGGCGCGCGATGGCCGAAGGCTTCCTGCTGCGGGACGACGCGGATGCGCTGCTGAAGGCGGCGCAGGACAGCGCGGTGCTGCGCTGAGCCCGCCGCCTCAGGCGCGCATGCGCCGCACGGCGTGTTCGTCCCACTCGATGCCGAGGCCGGGCGCCTGCGAAGGATGCAGGCACCCGCCCCGCACATCCAGCGGCTCGCGCCGCAGGCCGCCGGCGGCATCGAGCACCTCGATCCAGTGCGCCGTGGGCGTGGCGCACAGCAGCTGCGCACTGGCTTCCACGAAGATGTGCGAGGACATCGGCAGGCCGGCACCGCGCGCCAGCGCCGCGGCCTCCATCCAGCCCGTCACGCCGTGCACGAACTGCGGATCCGGCATCACGAGGTCCATCGCCTGCGCCGCGATGGCCGCGCGCATGTCGCCCGGCCCATGGAAGTTCTCGCCGATCTGGATGGGCGTGTGCACCGCGGCAGCGATGCGCGCGCAAGCTTCGAAGTCGTCGGCGAGCACGGGTTCCTCGATCCATGCGAGCCCCTCGTCGTCCAGCGCGCGGCAACGCAGCAGCGCCTCGGGCGCGCTGAGCGACTGGTTGTAGTCGACCATCAACGCCAGCTGGTCGCCGAGCACGCGGCGCGCCGCGCGCACCGCCGCAAGGTCCTCGGCAAGGGTGGGGAATCCCAGCTTGATCTTCAAGCCCGCGAAGCCCGCAGCCATCGTCTCTTCGGCCAAGGGCGCCACCGAATCCGCGTCGTAGAGCCCGACGCTGTTGTAGGCACGCAGGGGCCGCGGCTCGGCGCCCAGCGAACGGGCGAGGCACTCGCCGCGGCTGCGCGCCCACGCGTCCCAGAACACGAGGTCGAGCGCACCGAGGGCCATGCCGGCAAGGCCCTTCACCCCCAGCAGGCGCAGGCGCCGCCGCAGCAGCTCGTGCAGGTCGCGCGGCGCCAGTGCCTGGCCCACCGTCATCGCGCCCATGCCGGCCACGGTGCGGTCCAGCGCGGGCAGCAGTTCCGGGAGGTAGGACTGGGCATAGGCGCGCCCGGTCACGCCGGCATCGGTGGAAAGCTCGATCAGCACGAGCGGGAAACGCTCGATGCTGCCCGAGGCGGTGCGCAGCGGCACCGGCAGCGGCGCCAGCACGGGCGTGGTGTGGATGCCGGTGATCTTCATGCGGGCAGTCCTGCGGGACTCACCGGGCCAGGATGGCAGCGAGCTCCGGCACCAGCGCGTCGGGCGACTGCGCAAGCGCCGCCTGCAGGGTGGCGAGCACCGCGGCCGCGACCTCACGCGATGCCCCGGCGTCGCCGGCCATGGTGTTGTAGTAATCGAGGTCCTTGCCCGCGTTGGCCAGGGAGAAGCGCAGGCCCGAGGTCTCGCCGGCCAGCAGGAAGGGTTTGAGGCGCTCCAGCGCGATGCCGCCGCCCCCGCCCTTGGCGAGCACCTCGACGAAGGCTTGCGGCGCCACGCCGCTGCGCTGCGCGCAGGCCGCCGCCTCGGACAGCAGCGTCACCATGCCGAGCGACACGTAGTTGTGCAGCAGCTTCATGCTGTGGCCCGCACTCACGGGGCCGACATGCGTGATGTTCTCCGCGAAGCATTGCAGCAGCGGCCGGCATTCTTCCAGCAGGGCCGCATCGCCGCCCACCAGCAGGTTCAGCCGGCCTTCGGCGGCCTCCTTGGGCGTGCGCGTCATCGGGGCATCGAGGAAGCGGCCGCCGGCGGCCTGCACGGCCTGCGCCATGCGCCCGGTGGACGCGGGCAGTGCCGTGGAGCAGTCGATCACGATCGTGCCGGGGCGCAGCCCCTGCAGCAGGCCACCGGCGCCGGCGAGCACCGCCTCGACCTGCGGCGAGCCGGTCAGCACGGTGATGACGACGTCCGAGAAGGCCGCCAGTTCCGGCAGGCTGGTGAAGGTGGTCGCGCCTGCCGCTTTCAGCGTGTCCAGCGGCTGGTTGCCTGGGTGCTCGAACACGCCCAGGCGGTAGTCACGCTTGACGATGTTGCTGGCGATGCCGTGGCCCATCATGCCGATGCCGACCATGCCGATGTTCTTCATTGCGTCTCCTTCTTGCCGCATTGTGGCCTGCCTTTCGCAAGCTGGCGCGGCGTACCATGCGGACAGCCTTGGATACGGAGTGCAGCCCCATGTGCCGGAACATCAGGACCCTCTTCAACTTCGAACCGCCTGCGACCGAACTCGAGATCCGCGACGCCTCGCTGCAGTTCGTGCGCAAGCTCAGTGGCTTCAACGTTCCCTCCAAGGCGAACGAGGCGGCCTTCGAACGCGCGGTCGAGGAAGTCGCGGCTTCGGCGCGAACCCTGATCCAGTCGCTGGTGACGAACGCCGAGCCGCGCACGCGCGAGGCGGAAGCGGCCAAGGCACGCGAGCGGTCCATCGCGCGCTTCGGCGACAAGCGCTGAACACGCGCCGATGCGCCCCGTCCTCGCCGCCATCTTCGCCGCGCTCGCGCCGCGCGTCCTGCCGACCGAGCCGGTCGACTGCGGCTTTCGCGTCATGCCCTGGGACGTGGGCATCGCCACCTTCAAGAGCGACCGCTACTTCACCGTCGCCGACCTGGCCCAGGTGGACTTCGCCATCCGCACCGGGCTGGTGGGCCCGTTCCTGCGCAGCGGCATCCGCTGGGTGAGCCTGGCCGAGTCGGCGCGCTTCGAGCGGCCGCTGCGCCTGTTCCAGCGCTACACCGTCACCACCCGCGTGGTCTGCGCGGACGACAAGCACGCGTATTTCTCGCATCGCTTCACTTCGGCGCGGGGCACGCACGCGGAGGTGCTGGTGAAGATGAAATTCAAGAAGGGTTCGCTCACGGTGCGTCCGGCCGAACTGCTGCACGAACAGCCCTCGGACAAGACGAAGGCCATCCTGGCGCTCGACAGTCTCGGCGCTCCCTGAGCAGCGTCTCTCCTTCGTCGTGGCAGAGCCGCTGGCGTCCGTCGCTGGATGTCAGCTCCCTCCTACACCTCATCCCATGCGCGCGTTCAGCAGCCGTTCATGACGCAAGCGTACGCTGGTCTCCATCGCCAACCTTCCAGGAGACACGCATGAACCGCACTCTTCGCGCCAAGCTTTCGGCAACCGCCTTTCTGCTCGCCCCGCTCGGGCTCGCCGTGGTCGCGCAACCCGCCGCCGCCCAGCACACCCAGTACCGCGTGGTCGAAAGCCGCCAAGGCGTCGTCAACGGCATGACCGTGGACTCCGACCACGGCCTGCAGCCCGGCTCCAGGCTGCGCATCTCCGTGCGCGCCACGCCCGGCGCACGCTTTGCGAACCTGTCGCTGTCCGACGACCTGCGGGTCACGCTCACCGAGCGTGCGCCCGGCGAGTACGTGGGCTACCACGTGATCCGGCGCAGCGACCGCATCGACCCGAGCCGCCAGATGGTCCTGCGCGCCGGGTGGGGTGCCGGCCCCGTAGCCGTCGCGTACGACTATCCGGCGGCCTTCCGCACCCAGGTCATGGGGGCCGCTGCGGCGAGTGCCGAAGTGAACCGGTTCGCCATGTGGCCGCGCGGCGACCGGCTGGAACCCGGCCGCGTGGTGAACTTCCGCCTGGAAGGCACGCCGAATGCGCGTGCCACCGTGCGCGTGCCGGGCGTGCTGGAGGCCCTGGCGCTGCGCGAGGAGCGCCCGGGCATGTACGTGGGCAGCTACACGATGCGCCGCCAGGATGACCCGCGTGCGTTCGACGACGCCAGGGCGGTGCTGCGCACCGGCGACCAGCGCGTGGTCGCCCACCTCGACCGCCGCGGCTGATGCCGGCCGGCCGGCCGCGCCTGGCGCGCGGTCGGCCGAGCGTTCAGGGCCGCTCCCACTCGTCGATGTGCCGCAGGAGATCGTCGATGGCGATCACCTCGCGGCGGTTGTCCTCGCGCCGGAACACGATGGCCGACCAGCCACTCATGCCCACCGGTCGCAGGCGCTGGCCGTTGAGCCGCAGATGCTGCCCGGATACGGCGCGCATCACCACGCGTTCGTAACGCGAGCGCGCGAGGCGCGCGGGCGGGCCCACCTCGTCCCACGTGCACAGCTTGCCCACGTCCTCGTACTCCGGCGGGCGATCCTCCAGGTCCAGCAAGGAGGGACTGCGCCCGCTCATCACCGCCCCGATCAGCCGCAGGGTGAAAGGATCGGAGAGCCGGCGAATCGGTCGCAGGAAGTGGCTCACGGTGCGTCCCGCGATCGCACGCAGGCTCAGCTCGCCGTGGCGCTGCGTCTTCCACAGCTTCTGGTCGATGTCGCAGGTGAACGGGTTGTCCGGGTAGCAGCTGAATTTCGCCAGCCAGCCCTTGCGCGAGGTGTGCGGCATCGGTGCGAAGCCGGCGATCACGGGGATGTCGTGCTTCGCCAGTTCGTCGAGCTCATAGGTGGGCCAGGCCATGACCTCGCGCACCACGCCGACGATCAGCGTGGCCGTCGCGATCATCAGCGAAGGACTGGGCGTGAAATCCGAAGTGATCTCGATGCGGTCCTGCCGCGGACGCACGCCCACACCGGTGGAACGCCGGTTGGTGGCCAGCAGCATCACCGGCGCCGGCAGGATGTACGTGAGCAGCAGCGCCAGCTGCTCGATGGTGCGGCCGTTGGCCGGCTGGTGCGGCGGCAGCTCGAAGGACACGTTGTAGTGGGCGCTGAACCCCACCAGCTTGGTCTCGCGCTCGTTGCTCGCATCCCAGGCATCGAGTTCGCCGCGGATGAACTGCAGCGCTTCCCACAGCGAGCGACCCGCGCGCGCCGCACAGCCCTGCTCGATCTCGACCACCGGCGTCGCCACCTCGATCACGCCCGTGTCGAAGTACACGGCGCCCCCGGTGGGCAGGTGGTAGGAGGTGCCCTGCCGGTGCATCAGCTCGCCGCGGATGAAGTCGCGCGGGCTGCCGAACAGCGACTCGGGCCGCGTCGGCTCGCCATCCAGCATCAGCGAACACTCGGCTTCCAGGCCCATCGCGGCCAGGCGCAGTCGCTCCGATGCGGAGGGTGGTGATCGCTCGAGCTTCTTCGGTTCCGGCATCAGCTTGCTTCCGTGGGTTGGCTGCTCTCCTCGGCGACCGGCTCGAACACCGTGTAGCCGATGTCGATGTGCAGGTGGTCGTCGGCCTGGCCTTCTTCCGGGCCGTACGGCCGGATCCACACACCGGGGATCACGCGGCGGGCGATCGCCGCGTACTTCTCGATCTCTTCGCGCGTGTCCAGGTAGGTGTCGCCCACGCGGTAGATGTTGGCGGCCGTCCCCCAGCAATGGCGCGACGCATGGCGGCTGAGCGCGTGCGCGGGCGAGCGGTAGCCGCCGTTGGCGGCCACGTGCACGAAGGTGCCTGCCTCCAGGCGGAAGAGTTCGAGCGCCGCCGCGAGCTGCAGGAGCGCGCAGGGCACGTAGCGCGGAAAGGAGCGCGCGAGCAAGGCCTCGCGCACGTCCACGCCGATGAGTTCCCAGGCCCGGAAGTGCGGCGTGAGGTCAGTCTCCAGCGCCTGGGCCCAGGAATCGACGCGCAGGAAGGTCGATGGCAGCACCCGCGGCGCACCGGTGCGGTCCTGCAGGGTCTCGCCCGGGCGCAGCAGCTGCTGCCACTCCGGGGGCAGTTCATGCGCGCGCACCAGGGGAAGCGGCAACACGCTCATCGCTGCCGCCCCGTCATGTACTCGTAGACCGCACGTGAGATGCGGGCGATCGTTTCCTGCCGCGCGTTCACGCCCTGCTCCCACTCCGTGAGGATGACGACGACATACGCGTCGCGGCCGTTCAGGTAGACGATGCCGGCGTCGTGCGCCACCGTGGAGATCTCGCCGGTCTTGTGCGCCACGCGCGCATCTTCGGGCAGGCCCGCCGGGATGCCGCTGCGGAACTGCTGCTGGTGCAGGATGTCCAGCATCGCCTGCGAGGCCTCGGGGGAGATCGCCTTGCCCTCCTCGATCAGCCGCATGGCATCGCACAGGCCGGCGGCGGTCACCCGGTTGTTGAGGCCCGCCTCCCACGCCGCTTCGTCCTCGACGCCGCGCTGCAGGTCGATGCCCCCGAGGTGCAGGCGCGCCAGCGATGCGCGCGCCGCCTCGACGCCGACCAGCTCCAGCAGCAGGTTGGTGGCCAGGTTGCTGCTGGTCACGATCATGTGCTCGGCCAGTTCGTGCACCGTGAGCATCTTTCCGATCGCCCCGTGCACGGCCGCGTTCGCGTCACGCTCCGGGCCGACCCGGTAGGGGCGGCCGTCGACCGCGCTGAGGAAGCGGTTGCGCACGTGCACGCGCGAGAACGGCGCGAAGCGGTGCTGCTCGATGGCTTCGTACACCGCGAGCAGCACCGGCACCTTGATGGTGCTGGCGGCGTGGAACCAGCGGCTGGCGTTCAGCGACCAGGTCGTGTGATGCTCGAAGTCGTATGCCGCGACCGCGATGGCGGACGCCCGGGCCTCATCGCCGATTTTCAGGACGGTGTCACGGAGCGTTGCCTCGGTCATGCTTGCAGCGAGTGTGCTCGGGTGGCCCCGGCCGGGGTGTAGGACTAGCCAGATGAGTCCCCGCCGCCGGCGCTGCTCGGCGGTTTCAGCGGGAGAGTCCTACAAAGGATGGGCGGCGATCCGGCGTGCCGGTAGCGGGACGCCGGGTAAGGTCCCCCCATGGATGTGACGGAACAACTACGCGCCTGGGGCGCCGCGCACGCGCAGGCGCGCAGCGCCGAATCGGCGGCGCTGCAAGGGAACCCCGCGAACGAAAGCTCCGAGTTGCAGCGGCAAGCGAAGTCGCTGCGCGAGCGGGCCGACCAACTGCACCGCGAGATCTACCGGTCGCTGGACCGGCGTGCTGAAAACAGGCAGCGCTGAATCACGGCCGGCGGGCGACCGCGAGCCAAGCGCCCAGGACGATCATCGTCACGCCAGAAAAGCTGTTCAGCCAACACGCACGTACGGCGCGCGCCCCATCGGAGCGCAGCAGCCTGTGCGCAGCCGCGACCGCGAAGACGTCCACCAAGGTGTTGAGCGCCACGCACACGGTTCCCAGCAGCACGAGCTGGGGCAGCAGCGGCGAGCTCGTGCTCGCGAATTGCGGCAGGAAGGCCAGGAAGAACAAGGCCGTCTTCACGTTGAGCGCTTCCACGAGCACGCCCTCCCGGAATGCGCGGCGGGCGCCTTGGGCCACGGTGGCCGGCAGGTTCGTCGTCTCCTGCCGGCGCAAGAGCAGTCGAACGCCCAGGAACACCAGGTAGGCAGCACCGACGAACTTCACCAGCGTGAATGCGATCGCCGATTGGGCAACGAGCACGGACAGGCCGAGCGCCGCGGCGAGCACGTGCAGCATCCCACCCGCAGCCGTTCCGGCGCACGAAGCCAAGCCCTCGCCCCGACCGCCGGCGACTGTGCGCGCCACCACGTAAGCGATGCCGGGCCCGGGCGTGATCGCCAGGACCACGGCGGCGACGAGGAAGGCGATGAAGGACGTCACCCCTCCTCACCCGCGCACGGCGGCCTCGATCGCGGCGACGTCGATCTTGCGCATGGTCAGCATCGCCTGGAAGGCGCGCTTGCGCACTCCCGGGTCCGTGCCGGTGAACGCTTGCGTCAGGATCCGCGGCGTGATCTGCCAGGACACCCCCCACTTGTCCTTGCACCAGCCGCACTCGCTTTCCTGGCCGCCGTTGCCGACGATCGCGTTCCAGTAACGGTCGGTCTCGGCCTGGTCCTCGGTGGCGACCTGGAAGGAGAAGGCCTCCGTCTGCTTGAAGATCGGTCCGCCGTTGAGGCCCACGCAGGGAATGCCCATCACGGTGAATTCCACCGTGAGCACGTCGCCTTCCTTGCCCGAGGGGTAGTCGCCGGGCGCGCGATGGACCGCCTGCACCCTCGTGTCGGGAAAGGTCTTGGCGTAGAACTGCGCTGCGTCGAGGGCGGTGCCGTCGTACCAGAGGCAGATGGTGTTCTTGCTGATCATGGGCAGGCTCCAGGCGATTGGGAGGGGGATGCTAAACGCCCGCGCGCCCGAGGTCGAGAGGCGGCAAGATGGAAGCACCACCGACGCATGCCCATGAGCGAAACCTCTGCCCTTCCACCCAGCCTCGCGCGTGACCTGTTGGCACGCCAACTTGAGATGGCCTGGCAGCTCACGTCCTACCACCTCGATACGCTGGGCACGGGGGAGTGCCTGTGGCGGCCGGCTGCCCGGGGATTGCACGTGCACCGCCAGGCGAGCGGCGCCTGGACGGCCGACTGGCCCGAACACGAAGGCTACGACCTGGGGCCTTCCAGCATCGGCTGGCTCACCTGGCACCTGGGCTTCTGGTGGTCGATGGCGCTGGACCACAACTTCGGCGCGCGCAGCTTGTCGCGCGAACGCGTCCCCTGGCCGGGCGACGCGGACGGCGTGCGATCGTGGGTCCGCGGCCTGCACGATCGCTGGGCGGTCCTGCTCGCAGGCAGCACCGACGCCGACCTGGCCTCGACCTCGCAAGTGCACTGGCCATTCGCCGATCGCCCGCTGGCGGACCTGTTCGCTTGGGCGAACACGGAGCTCACCAAGTCGGCGGCGGAGATCGGCTATGCCCGCTTCCTCCATGCGGCTGGGCGGCTGCAAGCCCCCGTGGCAGACTCACCGCCAGCCCAAGGAGACGCCTGATGTTCTGCAACTGCCAGATCCACCGACGCGGCCTGTTTCGTTTCGGAGCCGGCCTTGCCGTCGCGGCCGCGCTCGGGCGCGCGGGCACCGCCGCCGGCCAGGCTGCTGCCGCCAGTGGCACGCAGCTGCCCGCACGTGGCGACGTCCTGCTGCGCGGCGGCCACGTGCTCACGATGGACGAAGCACTCGGCGACCGGCAGCGACCTGGGCCGTTTTCTCGCTGCCGCAGTTCGGCGCGCCCATGGAAGGCGCGCGCATGCAGCGGGCGCTGGCCAACCCGCAGTACCGCGCCGGCCGCTTCGTGAACGTGGAGCCGGAGGCGCCGAGCACCACGTCCTTGCTCGACTACACGGTGCGTGCGCCAGCCGCCAAAGCCGGTGCCGGTGATCACGGTCGACAAGGCCGCACTGGCGGCAGCGCCGGCGCCGGACGGACTGCGCGCATTCTGGATCGGCCACGCCAGCACCTACGTGGAGATCGATGGCGTGCGCATGCTGCTGGACCCGGTGTTCTCCCAGCGCGTGTCGCCCTTGCCGGTGGGGCCGGCGCGTTTCCATCCACCGCCGATCGCGCTGGCCGACCTGCCCCGGATCGATGCCGTGCTGATCTCGCACGATCACTACGACCACCTCGACATGGACACCGTGCGGCACCTCGCCGGGCGCGGTACGCGCTTCTTCGTGCCGCTGGGGGTGGGCGCGCATCTCGAACGCTGGGGCGTGCCCGCCACCCAGGTGGAGGAACTCGAGTGGTGGCAGCAGCGCAGCATGGGCGGCGTGCAGATCGTGTGCACGCCGACCCGGCACTACTCGGGGCGGGGCGTGGACAACCGCAGTTCGACGCTGTGGTCCAGTTGGTCGGTGGTGGGACCGAAGCATCGCTTCTTCTACAGCGGTGACACCGGGTATGCGAAGCACTTCCAGGACATCGGCGCGCGGCTGGGACCTTTCGACATCGCCTTCGTCAAGATCGGCGCCTACGGGCCCGGCGCCGCCTGGACCGACATCCACATGACGCCGGAACAGGCGGTGCAGGTCCACCGGGACGTGCGCGGCCGCCGCATGTTCCCGGTGCACTGGTCGACGTTCAATCTGGCTTACCACGACTGGGACGAACCGATCCGCCGCACGGTGGCGGAAGCGACCCGGACCGGCGTCGAACTGGTGACGCCGCGTCTCGGCGAGTGGGTCGACGCGGACCGCGAGTTCCGCTCGACGCGGTGGTGGGAAGCGGTGCGGTAAGTTCGTGGCCGTCAGGTCGCCACCAAGGCGGCACCCCGGCTGGGGACATGGCGCCGTGGAAACAGCATCGCAATGCCGGCGGCGGCAAGACCCACGATCGCGGAGCCGATGTACAGCCACGCATAGCTGCCGAACCGGTCGTACAGCCAGCCGCCGATGAAGGGACCCAGCGCCATGCCGAGGCTGGACAACAGGGTGGCCGCCCCGAGCACCGTGCCCTGGATGCGCGCGTCGAAGGCCTCGCGCGCGAGCGCCGCATACAAGGGCATGGTGCCGCCGTACGCCGCGCCGAAAATGAGCGCAACGACGTAGAAGCCACCGAGCTGGTTCACCGCGAGGTAGGACACCGCGGCAACGGCCTGGACCAACAAGCCCACCACCAGCACCGGCTTGGCACCGTACTTGTCCGCGGCGACGCCGAACAGCAAGCGTCCGCCGAGGCCGCCCACGCCCTCCATGCTGTAGATGGTGACAGCCGCGACCATGGGCAGGCCGCAACCGATGGCATAGCTGACGGTGTGGAAGATCGGCCCGGAGTGCGCCGCGCAGCAGGCGAAGAATGCGCCAGCCAGCACGAGGAAGGCCGTGGAGCGCAGCGCGTCCTTCGCGCCCGAGCCGGGAGCGCCAACCGGCACGACACCGGGACCCGTTGCGGGAAGCGGCACGACGCGGATCCAGCGAACGGCCGGCAACAGCAGCACCCAGGTGGCCAGGCCGATGCCCAGCATCGTGGCGCGCCAGCCATGCAGCGTCACCAGCCAGCCCGCCAGCGGGGCGATCGTCATGGGTGCGATGCCCATGCCCGCGCTGACCAGCGACACGGCCAGGCCGCGGCGCTTTTCGAAGGACACGGTGGTCGCCGAGATGATGGGCGCGAAGAAGGCGCCGGCGGCGACGCCGATCAGGACGCCGAAGGTCACCTGGAACTGCAGCAGGCTGCCGGCCTGGCTCGCCAGGATGCTCGCCAGCCCCAGCAACAGCACGCCGACGAGCACCACCCGCCGCGGCCCGATGCGATCGCTGAGCGCGCCCCAGCCGAAGCCCGAGAGCCCCATGCTCAGGAAGGCGAGCGTCATGGCCAGCGAGATCCCCGCGCGCGACCAGCCGGTGTCCGCGCCCATGGGATCGAGGAACACGGCCAGCGAGAACACCACGCCGATGGCCACGCAGGTCATCAGCGCGCCTGCAGCGACGAGGGGCCAGTTGCGGTCCAGCACCGGAAGCGAAGCGGAAGGGGCGGTCATGGGAACTCCTTAGGGGCCTGTTCCCCTGACGACGAACGAGTGCGGGCGGGATCGACACCCGCCGGTCGGATGCCTCAGGCCCGCTTCGGCCGCCGCACCGCGCGCACCTTGCCGCTGCCGCCGCCACCGCAGTACAGGAGCCCGGCGCCGTCGGACTCCAGGCCGCTCACGCCGGTACCGCTGGGCATGGACAGCCGCTCGAGCACCTCGCCGCTGCGTGCATCCACGCGGCGCAACTCGCTCTCGTCGGCTTCCCAGGTGCCGTGCCACAGCTCGCCCTCGGCCCAGGTCACGCCGGTCACGAAGCGGTTGGACTCGATCGTGCGCTTGACGGCGCCGGTCTGCGGATCCACCTGGTGGATCTTGCGACCGCGGTAGTTGCCCACCCAGAGGCTGCCCTCGGCCCACGTCAGGCCGGAGTCGCCACCCGCACCCGGTGCAGGGATGGAGGCCAGCACCTGGCCGGTGGCCGGATCGATCTTGTCGATGCGCGACTCGGCGATCTGGTACAGGTGCTTGCCGTCGAACGCGGTGCCGGCGTCGGCGGCGCGTTCGAGCTTGCGGGTGACCGCGCCGCTGGCCGGATCGATGGCGACCAGCTGCGCGCCCACGGCGGCCCAGATGTTGCGGCCGTCGTAGCTGACGCCATGCACGGCGTCGGCGCCCTCGAAGGGGCCGTACTCGCGCACGATCTCCGCGGGCCGTGCGGTGGCCTCGCGCTGGGTGGATGTCCTGGTGTTCATCGTCGTTCCTCGTTGCGGCGCCTGGATGCGGCGCGATGAGGAGACTCTACGCAGACGGCAGCGCAGTGGGGAGTAACAAGATTGTCGTGAAACCCACCAGCGGCGGCGCGAGCCAGCGCCGGGCCCGCGCCTGGCCGATCGCACGCACCTGCCCCGTGGCCTGCAGGTCCGCCAGCGCGCGCTGCACGGTGCGCTGGCTCGCGGCCAGGGCCAGCGCCAGGGCGGACGTGGACCACGCCGCGCCGTCGGACAGCAGGGCAAGCAGCGCCGCCTGCTCGCCGGCGATCGGAGGCGCCAGCACGGCGACCTCGACGCCCTCGGGCGGCTGCAGCACGAATCCCCGGGGCGTGGCCTCCAGGCGTGCCATCGGCTTCAACAGCGCCCGCAGCCGTCCGATCTCCACCCGCAGGCGCGCGCGGTGCGTCTCGTCGGGCCGCCGCGTGCGGAAGGCGCTGGCAATCAAGGCGTCGCGCTCCACGTCGTGCGGCCACGCCTGGGCAAGTTCCTGCGCGAGGGCGAAGAGGATGGGGCGGCGCGCCAGCGGCAGCCACGCGTCCTGCAGGGCGAGTCCCCGCCTGCACGCATCCAGGACCAGCGTGCGGGAGGCGAGCAGCGCCTCGACGTCCTCGAGCCGCGCCGTACCTTCGCTGCCGGCCTGCAGGCGCCGTGCCGCGGGACGATCGAGTGCCTGGCGAGCCTCGGCCACTTCCGCGATCAGCGCCGGCACCCCCGCGCGCTGCGCCGCCTGTGCCGCGCGCTCCAGGGCAGCGCGCGCCGGTCCGCACTTCACCGAGCGCAGCGCCAGCTCCGCGGCCGCGAGCTCGGCAACCGCATCCAGCGCCGGCGGCAGGCCACGCGGATCGAACGCGTCCAGCATCGCAGCGGCGTCGGCCAGCCGTCCGACCAGCAACAGCTGCCTGGCCGCGACCAGCCGGGCGTGCATCGCATTGGCGCGCTCGCCGTGCCGTTCCAGGGTGGCAGACGCCGCCGCCAGGCTGCGCGGGGAGCC
>DATAGN010000431.1:0-3714 GCA_036263715.1 Ramlibacter sp. | reverse complement strand
GGCCACCCAGGAACAGCTGCTCGCGGCCCTCGCGAGCGTGAAGGACCCGAACACGGGCAAGGATTTCGTCAGCACCCGGGCCGTGAAGAACCTGCAGGTCGAAGGCGGTGACGTCTCGTTCGACGTGGAGCTCGGTTATCCCGCCAAGAGCCAGGTGCCGGAAATGCGGCGCGCACTCGTCGCGGCGGCCAAGGGCGTGGCGGGCGTCAGCAACGTGTCCGTGAACATCACGACCCGCGTGATCTCGCACGCGGTGCAGCGCGGCGTGCAGCTGATGCCCAACGTGAAGAACATCGTCGCGGTCGCCTCGGGCAAGGGTGGCGTGGGCAAGAGCACCACCGCAGCCAACCTCGCGCTGGCGCTGGCCGCCGAAGGCGCCAAGGTCGGCATCCTCGATGCGGACATCTACGGCCCCAGCCAGCCGATGATGCTGGGCATCGACCGCCGCCCGGAAAGCGACGACGGCCAGACCATGGAGCCGCTGGAGAACCACGGCATCCAGGTGATGTCGATTGGCTTCCTGATCGACCAGAACGAAGCCATGATCTGGCGCGGCCCCATGGCCACGCAGGCGCTGGAGCAGCTGCTGCGCCAGACCAACTGGCAGGACCTCGACTACCTCATCGTCGACATGCCCCCGGGCACCGGCGACATCCAGCTGACGCTGTCGCAGCGGGTGCCCATGACGGGTGCCGTGATCGTGACCACGCCGCAGGACATCGCGCTGATCGACGCGCGCAAGGCCGTCACCATGTTCGAGAAGGTAGGCGTGCCCATCCTCGGCGTGGTGGAGAACATGGCCGTGCACGTGTGCAGCAATTGCGGCCATGCGGAGCACATCTTCGGCGAGGGTGGCGGCAAGCGCTACGCGCAGGAGAAGTCGGTCGAGTATCTCGGCGCGCTGCCGCTGGCGATGCACATTCGCGAGCAGGCGGACAGCGGCAAGCCCACGGTCGTGGCCGATCCCGACAGCGAAGCCGCGAAGATCTACAAGAGCATCGCGCGGCAGGTGGCGATCAAGATCGCCGGCAAGGCCAAGGACTTCTCCACGAAGTTCCCGACGATCACGGTCTCCAAGAACACCTGAGTGCCGCGATGATCGAGCGGCCCTCCGTCGATGTCGCGGTGATCCTGCGCAAGACGCCCACTTCCAACAAGTGGGTGCCCTGGCAGTGGCAGCTGGAAGACGTCGTGCCGCACGAACAGGGCTTCGGCACCGAGCCGCGCCTGCTGTACCGCGGCGACGACGGCGAGCGCTGGCTGCACCCGAACATGAAAGTGGAGT
This sequence comes from Ramlibacter sp., assembly GCA_036263715.1. GTDB lineage: Bacteria > Pseudomonadota > Gammaproteobacteria > Burkholderiales > Burkholderiaceae_C > Ramlibacter. The sequence goes on along the minus strand of DATAGN010000431.1, from coordinate 2,429 downwards.
TGTACCGCGACGACGCGGAGGGCTACTACCTGAACGTCACCACACCGGCGCCGTGCTGGTTCGTGCTGTGGCGGATGGAGGAGGAAGCCACCGTCGCCGACGAGCCGATTCCCCGGCCGGTGATCGTCACGCTGAGCTACCACGATGCCGGCCGCTGGCTCGATGCGCAGGAAACGGTGGAGAACGTGCCGGCGCCTCCCCACATCGTGGAGTGGATGGCGCGCTTCGCCGAGGCGCACTACACGCCCGAGCCGAAGAGGCGCAAGCGGCCGGACAGCTTCCGCCGGCTGGAAGACCGCTTCGGCCAGCCGGCCAGCGTGTCGACCGAGAAGAAGTACGGCGGCGGAGGCGGAGGGCAGGGCCATGGCTGACGGCTTCCTGGGGCGCTGGGCCAAGCGCAAGGAGGCGGTGCGGCAGGGGAAGGAGGTGGCTGCGGAGCCTGTGAAGGAAGCTGGTGCGCCGCTGCCCTCACCCCAACCCTCTCCCGCAGGCGGGAGAGGGAGCCTGCAGGACCCCAAACTCCCTCTCCCGCTGGCGGGAGAGGGCAGGGGTGAGGGCAGTGGAGAGACGCAATCCGAGCTCCAACCCCCTCCCCCCACCCTCCAAGACGTCCAGTCCCTCGACCCGAAGCAATCCGACTTCACCCGCTTCGTGCGCGCCGACGTCGACCCGCAGGTCAAGAACGCCGCCTTCAAGAAGCTCTTCACCGATCCGCACTACAACGTGATGGACGGCCTGGACATCTACATCGACGACTACGGCAAGCCGGATCCCATCCCGCCCGAGATGCTCAAGCAACTCGCGAGTGCGAAGTTCCTCAGGCTGTTCGAGGAAAAGCCCGAGGAAAAGGAAGAGGTTGGCGAGGCAGGGGACAATCCGGAACCCTGCCGGGAAGCTGCGGATGTCCCCGCGGAAGAAACCGTGGCACAGTCCGGCTCCCGGACCGAGCAAGCATTACCGCCGGCCGACGAACATGCCGACCCTGATCTGCGATTGCAACAAGACGATGCCCCTGGACCCGAAGGCCCTGGGGCGGGCTCTCGATGAAGACCTGACCCTGCACTCCACGCTGTGCCGCCGCGAGGCGGGAGCGTTCCAGCAGGCCGTGAAGACCGGCGCCGACGTGGTGGTCGCCTGCACCCAGGAAAAGCGCCTGTTCGGCGAACTGGGCCAGCAGACCGAAGGCGCCGTCTCCCCCATCCGCTTCGTCAACATCCGCGAAACCGGTGGCTGGAGCCGCGACGCGCGCAGCGCCATGCCGAAGCTGGCGGCGCTGCTGGCCGCCGCCAAGCTGCCGGAAGCCGAGCCCGTCGCCACCGTCACGTACAAGAGCGCGGGCCGGCTGCTGCTGGTGGGTCCCCTGGAGCAGGCGGAGCGCTTCGCCGCGGTGCTGGGCGACGCCCTGGACATCACGATCTTCTCGCGCGGCGGCAGCGGCGCCCAGGAGCGCAAGTACCCCATCGTGGGCGGCCGCATCGACAGCCTCACCGGCTGGCTGGGCGCCTTCACGCTGACCTGGTCGCAGGACAACCCGATCGACCTGGACCTGTGCACCCGCTGCAACGCCTGCGTGGCGGCCTGTCCCGAAGGCGCGATCGGCCTGGACTACCAGGTCAACCTGCAGTCCTGCACCAAGCACCGCGACTGCGTGAAGGTGTGCGACGTCGCCGGCGCCATCGACTTCACGCGGGAGCCGGTGCCGCACACCGACAGCTTCGACCTGGTGCTCGACCTGCGCCAGCAGCCCGCCTTCGTGCAGCATGCACCGCCGCAAGGCTACTTCCACCTGCCGCTCGAGCAGGTGAAGGGCCCGCAGGCGCTGGACGTCGTGATCAAGCTGCGCGAGCTGGTGGGCGAGTTCGAGAAGCCCCGGTTCTTCGGCTACAAGCAGAAGCTGTGCGCGCACAGCCGCAACGAGCAGGTGGGCTGCAACGCCTGCATCGAGATCTGTTCGGCCGAGGCGATCTCCAGCGACAAGTCGCGCCAGCAGATCAAGGTCAATCCCAACCTGTGCGTGGGCTGCGGCGCCTGCACCACCGTGTGCCCCACCGGCGCCCTGAGCTATTCGTACCCGCGTGCGGGCGAGCAGGGCTCCAAGGTGCGCACGCTGCTGTCCACCTACGAAAAGGCGGGCGGCAAGGCCCCCGTGCTGCTGCTGCACTCGCAGGAGGCCGGCCAGTCGCTGGTCGAGGAGCTCGGTCGGGCCGCGCGCGTGGGCGCCGCCGAGGGCGTGCCTGCCAACGTGATCCCGCTGCCCGTGTGGCACGTGGCGAGCGTCGGCATCGACCTGTGGCTCGCGGCGATCGCGCAGGGCGCCTCGCACATCGCGCTGCTCACCACCGGGGAGGAGGCGCCGCAGTACCTGGACGGCCTGCAGCAGCAGATGGATGTGGCGCAGGCGATCCTGGAAGGCCTGGGCTACGAGGGCA
>DATAGN010000430.1:0-6582 GCA_036263715.1 Ramlibacter sp. | reverse complement strand
GCCGATGTGGCAGTCGATGCCCACCACGCGCAGCCCCGGCAGCGCAGCTGCGCGCCGGTAGGCGCCCAGCGCGTCCTTGTGCGCGATGCCGAACTTGCTGCCCTTCAGGCCCGTGGAGATGTACGGGTGCGTGAGCGGGTTGACGTCGGGGTTGACGCGCAGGCTCACCGGCGCACGGATCCCCATCGATGTCGCCACTTCGCTCAGCACATCGAGCTCCGGTTCGCTTTCCACGTTGAAGCAGTGGATGCCGACTTCGAGCGCGCGGCGCATCTCGGCGCGGGTCTTGCCGACGCCGGAGAAGATCACGTCGCTGCCCCTGGCGCCGGCGGCGAGCACGCGCTCGAGTTCGCCGCCCGAGACGATGTCGAAGCCGCAGCCCGCGCGGGCGAAGACCTGCAGGATGGCCAGCGAGGAATTCGCCTTCAGCGCGTAGAAGATCTTCGCCTCGCGTCCGGCAAACCCACGCTGGTAGGCCGAGAGCGCCGCCAGCATCGATGCACGCGAATAGACGAACAGCGGCGTGCCGTGTTCGCGCGCCAGTGCGGCGAGGGGCACGTCCTCGACGAACAGTTCCTCGCCGCGGTAGTGGACCTGCGGGCCGCCGGGCAGTTGGCTGGCACCGGTCATGGATTGCGCACGGGCGCGGCCGTGCCGGTGGCGGGACGCGACGCGGCCGCGGCGGGCACGACGGACGTGGAGGGCGCGGGTTGCAGGGTCTCCGGCAGAGTGGCGCGGCCCGCAGCCGCTTCTCCCGTGGGCAGGAAGAGCGGGCCTTTCTGCCCGCAGGCGGCAAGCAGGGCGAGCGCGGCCGCCGCGCACGCACGGCGCGCGAAGGGGCTGACTAGAATTTGGGCAACACCGAACATCTGGAAATTGTAATGACCGATCGCGAATACCTCGACCGCGCCGAGGCCCTGTTGGCAAGCGTCGAGGCCGGTTGCGACCGGATCAACGAGCGCACGGACGCCGATGTCGACAACCAGCGCGTGGGCGGCATGGTCACCCTGACCTTCGAAGACCGCAGCCAGATCATCGTCAACATGCAGAAACCCCTGCACGAGGTGTGGATGGCGGCCAGGTCCGGCGGCTTCCACTACAAGTGGGACGGACAGTGCTGGCGCGACACGAAGCAGCAGACCGAGTTCTTCGCCGACCTGAGCCGCTACGCGAGCGAACAGGCCGGCACCGAGCTCACCTTCAATTCCTGAACAGGTCGAGGATGCTGCGCCGCTCCTCCGCCGGGGCGGGCGGGGGCGGCATGCCGTTGGCATTGAGCATGCTGCGGTCGCCGGGCGCACCCGGGGCCTGTTCGCCCGAAGGCCCGGCGACGCGCGGCGCGCGTGGTTCACTGCCGCCACCGCCGCCGCCACCACCCCCATGGTCGCCATTGGACAGCCCCAGGCTGCCCACCCCGGTGCCGCGCGCGAACTCCTCGTAGTACCACTCGCCGCCCAGGTTCACCAGGCCTTCGGGGGCCGTGGGCTCCATGACCGGCACACCCTTGAGCGCCACCTCCATGAAGTTGATCCACACCGGCAGCGACAGGCCGCCGCCCGTTTCGCGGTCGCCCAGGGAGCGCGGCGTGTCGTAACCCATCCAGACCACCGCCACCATCGTCGGGTGGAAGCCGCCGAACCAGGTGTCGATGGAGTCGTTGGTCGTGCCGGTCTTGCCGTACAGGTCCGGGCGCTTCAGGTCCCGCTGCGCGCGCGCGGCGGTGCCCGCGCGGGTGATCTCCTGCAGCAGCCGGTTCATCACGAACGCGTTCCTGGCGTCGATGGCGCGCACCGACTCGTTCAGCAGCGGCGGCTGGCTCTCCACCAGCGCGCGGCCTTTCTGGTCCGTGATGCGCGTGATCAGCCAGGGGTTGATGCGGTAGCCGCCGTTGGCGAACACCGCATAACCCAGCGCCATCTGCATCGGCGTGACCGAGCCGGCGCCCAGCGCCATGGTCAGGTAGGGCGGGTGCTTCTCGGGCTCGAAGCCGAAGCGCGCGATCCAGTCCTGCGCGTTCTGCGTGCCCACCGCCTGCAGGATGCGGATGGACACCATGTTCTTGGACTTGGCCAGCGCGGTGTGCAGCGGCATCGGGCCTTCGAACTTGCCGTCGTAGTTCTTGGGCTCCCAGGGCTGGCCGCCGGTGACGCCGGCGTCGAAGAACAGCGGGCTGTCGTTGACGATGGTCGAGGGCGAGAAGCCCTTCTCCAGGGCCGCGGAGTAGATGAAGGGCTTGAAGCCCGAGCCCGGCTGGCGCCAGGCCTGCGTGACGTGGTTGAATTTGTTCTTGTTGAAGTCGAAGCCGCCCACCATGGCGCGCACCGCGCCGTCGCGCGGGTCGACGGCGAAGAAGGCGCCTTCCACCTCGGGCAGCTGCGTGATCTCCCAGGCCTCCTTGGGCGTCTTCATCACGCGGATGACCGCGCCGCGCCGGATCTTGATCTTGGGCGTGGCCTTGTCCGTCAGTCCGGACTGCGCCGCGCGCAGGCCTTCGCCCACGATGTCGAAGCGGTCGCCATTGGAGCGCACCGCCACGATCTTCTTCGGCGTGGCTTCCAGCACCACGGCGGCCATCACGTCGCCGTTGTCGGGGTGCTCCGCCAGCGCGTCGTCGATCGCCTCTTCCAGTTCCTTGGGGTCGTTGGGCAGGTCGACGAAGCGCTCGGGCCCGCGGTAGATCTGCCGCTTCTCGTAATCCATGATGCCCTTGCGCAGGGCCTTGTACGCGGCTTCCTGCTCGTGGGCCTTCACGGTGGTGAAGACGTTCAGGCCGCGGGTGTACGCCTCGTCGCCGTACTGCGCGTAGACCAGCTGGCGCACGGTCTCTGCGATGTACTCGGCGCGCACGGCGGTCGTCTGCAGGCCGGTGCGCACGCGCAACTCCTGCTTCTTGGCTGCCACGGCTTCGTCGGCGCTGATGAAACCGTTCTCCTCCATCCGTTCGATGATGTAAAGCTGCCGCGAGCGCGCGCGGGAGGGATTGCTCACCGGGTTGAAGGTGGAAGGGGCCTTGGGCAGGCCGGCCAGCATCGCCGCCTCGGCGATGGTGATCTCCTTGAGCGGCTTGCCGAAATAGATCTCCGAGGCCGCCGCGAAACCGTACGCGCGGTTGCCCAGGAAGATCTGGTTCATGTAGATCTCGAGGATCTGGTCCTTGGACAGCAGGTGTTCCAGCTTGAAGGTGAGGAGCACCTCATAGAGCTTGCGGGTGTAGGTCTTCTCGGAAGACAGGTACACGTTGCGCGCCACCTGCATGGTGATGGTGGAGGCACCCTGGCTCTTGACGCGGCCCAGGTTGGCGATCGCCGCGCGCGCCAGGCCCTTGTAGTCGACGCCGCCGTGCGAATAGAAGCGCGCGTCCTCGATCGCCAGCACCGCGTTCTTCATGACGGCCGGGATCTCGCCGATCGGCGTGAGGTTGCGCCTTTCCTCCCCGAACTCGCCGAGCAGCACGTTGTCCTGGCTGTACACGCGCAGGGGCAGCTTGGGCCGGTAGTCCGACAGGTCGCTCACGTCCGGCAGGTTGGGATAGGCGACCGCGAAGGCGACACCGGCGATCGTCACCCCCGCGGCAACGAGTGCGAAGGCCACGCCGAAGGTGTAGCCGAGGAACTTGAGGATGAAGCGTTGCCAGGCGGGCAGGGCGCGACCGGGCGTGTCGGAAGAGGGATCGGTTGCCATAGAACTCCATCGGGCGACCCGGAGCACGCCCATTATCTGAAAATGCCCCGGTCAGAGCCGGTCCGCCGGGCGCCGGTTCCACGCCGGGTGTCGCATGCGCGTTGTGACGCGTCTTCAGCGATAGCAGTATGGCAGTAATACGCGTCGGGTTTTGACAACGCGCGAGCACTCCCGAATCCGGAATTTCCTTTGTGGGACAAGGATGTTACTGCTAGCATTCAAGTGGAATCTTAAGTTTGTTACGCCTTGACACGGGGCGTCTCAGGAGACGGCTTTGATCGCACTCGGCTCTCTGTTCGGCCGCAAATCACCACCCCTGGTGGGCCTGGACATCAGCTCGTCCAGCGTCAAGTTGGTCGAGTTGAGCATCGGCAAGGATGGCGGCTTCGTCCTCGAACGCTGCGCGATCGAACCGCTCGAGCGCGGCTGGATCAACGACGGCAACGTGGAGAAGTTCGATGAGGTGGCGGAGGCGATGCGCCGCGTCATCAAGAAGAGCGGCACCCGCACCAGGAACGTCGCCATGGCGCTGCCCGCTTCGGCGGTGATCACCAAGAAGATCATCCTCCCGGGCGGCCTGTCCGACTCCGAACTGGAGATCCAGGTCGAGACCGAGGCCAACCAGTACATCCCCTTCTCGCTCGACGAGGTGAGCCTGGACTTCTGCGTGGTCGGCCCGAGCACCACGTCCAGCGGCGACGTCGAAGTGCTGATCGCGGCCTCCCGCAAGGAAAAGGTGCAGGACCGCCAGGGCCTGGCCGAAGCCGCGGGCCTGAAGCCGGTGATCATCGATGTCGAATCCTATGCCTCTCGCCTGGCCGCCGGCCGGCTGATCTCGAGCCTGCCCTCCGAAGGCAAGGACCAGATGGTGGCGCTGTTCGAAGTCGGCGCGTCGACCACCAGCATGCAGGTGATCCGCAACGACGAAGTGCTCTACGACCGCGACCAGGCCTTCGGCGGCGCGCAGCTCACGCAGCTGATCGTGCGCCAGTACGGCTTCTCGCCCGAGGAGGCGGAAGCCAAGAAGCGCAGCGGCGAGTTGCCCGACGACTACGAGTCCGGCGTGCTGCGCCCCTTCGTGGACAGCATGGCGCAGGAAGTGGCCCGCGCGCTGCAGTTCTTCTTCACCAGCACGCCGCACAACCGCGTCGACCACATCATGGTGGCCGGCGGTTCCGCGGCGCTCCCGGGCCTGAGCGAAGCCATCACCGCCCAGACCTCCTTTCCGTGCGAGCTGGCCGACCCGTTCGCGGGCATGCAGTTCGGCGACAACGTCCGCGAAAAGAAGGTGCGGCGCGAGGCTCCCTCGTACCTCACCTCCTGCGGCCTGGCCATGCGGAGGTTCCTGCAGTGATCCTGATCAACCTGCTGCCGCACCGGGAAGCGGCCCGCAAGCGCCGCCGCGAGATGTTCTATGCGGGGCTCGGCGCCTCCGCGGTCGCCGGTGCGCTGATCGCCGGCGGCATCCACCTCTGGTACGCCGCGCAGATCTCCGCGCAGCAGGACCGCAACCAGCTGCTCACGTCCGAGATCAAGCGCCTGGAAGGCCAGATCAAGGACATCGCCACGCTGCAGGAAGAGATCGCCGCGCTGCGCGCGCGCCAGCAGGCGGTGGAAGACCTGCAGGCCGACCGCAACATGCCGGTGCACCTGCTCAACGAGATGTCGCGCCTGCTGCCCGACGGCGTCTACATCACGTCGATGAAGCAGAACAACGAGACGGTGGCCCTCACGGGCGTGGCGCAATCCAACGAGCGCGTCTCCGAGCTGCTGCGCAGCCTGGGCACCGGCAGCCCGTTCATCACCCGCCCCGAACTGATCGAGATCGTGGCCGGCACGGTGCAGCTGTCCCCGCGCGACACGCGCCGCGTCGCCAACTTCAGGATGAACGTGAAGCTGGTGCGCGCCAGCCAGATCGCACAGAAGGCGGCCAGTGCCGCCAGTGCCGCGGGCAGCGTGCCCCTGACGCCCACGGCCGCGGCCAGCCAGGCCCTCACCGGAGCCGCGGTCGCCGCGATGGCACCCGCCTCGGCCAAGAAATGATGCCCGGCTCCCACCCGCACGCCAACACGGACTGAACCATGGCCACCACCGCAGCCCCGAAGCTGGACTTCGCCGCGCTCCAGGAACAGATCGCATCGCAGTTCCGTGGACTCAATCCCAACGACCCGGCCTCCTGGCCGCTGGTGCCGAAGCTGGCCCTGTGCCTGGCGGTCACCGCGGCGATCGTGGTGGCCCTGTGGTTCGTGTGGCTCACGAACTCCGCGGACGAACTGGCGGCCAAGCAGGCCGAGGAAACCACCCTGCGCGAGGACTACAAGAAGAAGCTGACGCAGGCGGTCAACCTCGACGCCCTGCGCAAGCAGCGCGAGCAGGTGCAGCAGTACGTCACGCAGCTGGAAAAGCAGCTTCCGAGCAAGTCGGAGATGGACGCCCTGCTGTCCGACATCAACCAGGCCGGCCTGGGCCGCAGCCTCACCTTCGAACATTTCCGTCCCGGGTCCGTGAGCGTCAAGGAGTACTACGCCGAACTGCCGATCTCGGTGCGGGTGGCCGGGCGCTACCACGACATCGGCTCCTTCGCTTCCGACATTGCGCACCTGTCGCGCATCGTGACCCTGAACAACCTGGAGATCTCGGGGGGGCGCGACGGCGCGCTGGTGATGGACGCGACGGCCAAGACCTTCCGCTATCTCGATGCCGAGGAAGTGAACGCGCAGCGCAAGGCCACCAAGGGCGGAGCGAAGAAATGATGAGGACCACCGCGCTCGTGCTCGCCGCCTCGGCCGCCCTCGCCGCCTGCGATGGGGGCGCCGACCAGCAGATCACCCAGTGGATGCAGGAACAGCGCGCCGCCACCAAGCCGCAGGTGACGCCGATTCCCGAGCCCAAGAAGTTCAG
>DATAGN010000429.1:0-25681 GCA_036263715.1 Ramlibacter sp. | reverse complement strand
CATTGGTTGCCCAGGTCGAATTCGTTGCTGGCCATGGAGACTCCTGCGAGAGGCCCCCATTGTGCCCCGGCCCCCGCCTCCCCTTCCAGCAACCGAAACGGCGACAAGCGTGAAATCCTCGCCGCAGAAGTGTTGCGCCGCCGCCGCCGGCGTCTTAACAAAATGAAACAACCCGTTCAGAGTCGGGGTCCGCCCCGGCGGAAGCAGTCGATCAATAACGCAAGAGGAATCGGGACATGACGAAGTGGATCAAGGGCGCCTTGCTGGCGCTGGCAGCGGTGGGTTTCATGGCGGGCGCGCAGGCGCAAACGCGCGCGTCGCTGGATGAAGCCCGCGCGATGGTGAAGAAGGCGCGGGCGTACATCCGGGAGGTGGGCCCGGAGAAGGCATACGCCGAGATCAGCAATCCCAAGGGTCGCTTCGTCGACCGCGAGCTGTACATCTATGTCTACGACAAGAACCTGAACAACCTGGCGCACGGCGGCAACCAGAAGCTGGTCGGAAAGAACCTTGCCGACCTGCGTGACACGGACGGCGTCCAGATCAACAAGGGCCTGCTGGAAGCGGCGCAGAAGGGCGGCGGCACCTTCAAGTTCAAGTTCCTGAACCCGGCGACCAAGTCGATCGAGGTGAAGACCGGCTACGCGGAAATGGAAGGTGACGTGATGGTCGGCTCCGGGGTGTACGCGGCGCAGTAAGGCTCGCGGGACGCCTGCGTCCCGCCAGGGAGAAGACAACAATGAACCTGCGCAGCTTACCCATTGGCGCGCGGCTGGCCCTCGGCTTCGCCGTGGTGCTGGCCCTGCTGGCGGCGGTGCTGGTCGGCGGCAACATCGCCACCGAGATCACCACCCGCGAACTCACCCAGGGCCTCGCCCGCGGGACGGCCAAGTCGGCCGCGGCCGACGGCATGCAGATCGCCTTGCTGGAAGGCGCGATGGCGACGCGCAACATCGGGCTGCAGGCCGACGTTGCCGGCACCCAGGCCGAGGAGGCCAAGGTCAAGGAGCAGCGCAAGCGCTATCTCCAGGCGCGCGAGCGCTTCACGGCCCTCGGCGTCGACGATGCGGAAAAGGAGATCCTCGCCACCATTGACCGGCTCGACCGGGAAGTCGAGAAGCCCCTGCTGGAAGCGGTGGGCCAGTCGCTCCTGTTCAACAACGAGGTCGCGGCCAAGGTGATCACCACCCGCATCGACCCGCTGCACCGCAAGTCGCTCGACGAGATCCAGAAGCTCGTGGACATGGAGCAGGTCGCCACCCGCGAGCTCCTGGCGCGCACGGCGGAATCGGCACGGCGCATGAACGTCCTGCTGTACCTGCTGGGCGCGCTTGCGATCGCGATTGGCGTGGTGAGCTCGGTGCTGATCACCCGCAGCATCACGCTGCCGCTGCGCGGCGCGGTTGCCATTGCGCGCCGCGTCGCCGCTGGCGATCTCTCCACCGAAGTGCGTGCCTCCAGCCGCGACGAGACCGGGCAGTTGCTCCAGGCGCTGTCGGAAATGACGATCAGCCTGCGCACCCTGGTCGGCGAAGTGGCGGAGGGCGCCCGGACCGTGGCGCAGACCAGCGCGCAGATCGCGCAAGGCAACCTCGACCTGTCGCAGCGCACCGAGGAACAGGCCGGCACGCTGGAAGAGACCGCCAGCTCGATGGAGGAGCTCACCGCCACGGTCACGCAGAATGCGGAGAACGCACGCGCTGCCAGCGAACTGGCGGTCGACGCCAGCCGCGTGGCCACCCGCGGCGGCGGCGTGGTCGGCGAAGTGGTCAGCACGATGACCGGGATCTCCGAGTCGTCCCGGCGCATCTCCGACATCATCGCCGTCATCGACGGCATCGCGTTCCAGACCAACATCCTGGCGCTGAACGCCGCCGTGGAAGCGGCTCGCGCGGGCGAGCAGGGCCGCGGCTTCGCGGTGGTGGCCGCCGAGGTGCGCAACCTCGCGCAGCGCAGCGCATCGGCCGCCAAGGAGATCAAGGGCCTGATCGTGGATTCGGTCGACAAGGTCGACGCCGGCTCGCGGCTCGTGGATGCGGCAGGCAGGACGATGGAAGAGATCGTGGCGTCCGTGAAGAAGGTGAGCGACCTCGTCGGCGAGATCGCGGCGGCGAGCCGGGAGCAGAGCGCCGGAATCGGCCAGGTGAACACCGCCATCACGCAGATGGAGCAGGTCGTACAGCAGAACGCGTCGCTGGTCGAAGAAGCGGCCGCGTCGACGGAGTCGATGAAGGAACAGGCCGCGGGCCTGCTGCAGATGGTCTCGCGCTTCAAGCTCGCAAGCGGCGACGAGGCGCCGGCGAGCCCTGCCGCGCCGCTCGCGGTGCGGCGGTCCGCGCCCATCCAGCCGATCCGCGTCCGCAGCAGCGTCGCCAAGGCACCCGCGGTCAAGCTGGCGTCCTCCGGCGGACAGCGACACGCAGCTGGCGCGTCGGCCGCGGGCTGGAACGAGTTCTGAGGGATGCCCGGCGCAGGAGCGTTCCTGCGCCGGCCACCTCACCGCAACGCGCCGAACACCTTCTGCAACACCGCGCTGCCGGTGCCCACCGGGTCGCGCCGGATCCTGCGCTCCTCTTCGCCGATCATGAAGTAGAGGCCGTCCAGTGCCTTGCGCGTGACGTAGTGGTCCACGCTGGCGTCCTCGGCCTTCACCAGTCCCATGCCCTGCGCCTGCTGCGCGATGCGCTCGTACTGCTCCTTCAGGCCCACTTTCGCCGTCTGCGTGCGCACCACCGGCAGGAACGTGGATGACAGCGCCGAGCGGGTCTTCCCGGCGAAAAACTGGGTGACCGAGGTGTCGCCTCCGGAGAGGATTTGCCGGGCATCCGCGACGGTGAGGTTGCGCACGGCGTCGACCAGCAGGTTCTTCGCCATCGGCACGGCGGCTTCGGCGGCGCGGTTCATCGCCGTCTCCAGTTCCTGCCGCCGCATGCCCAGCGCCGCCAGCAGCTTCGCCGCGTCCTTGAGCATGCCGGGCAAGGGGATGTGCACCTGCGGGTTGACCAGGAACCCGTCGGGCCGGCCCAGGAGCTTCACGGCGGCCAGCGCGCCGGTCTCGAGCGCCGTGCGCAGCCCCTTGCCCGCGTCGGCGTCACTGATGCCGGCGATGCCCTGCGAATGCGCCAGCGGCGTGGCAAGAAGGGGAAGGACGAGGGCGAACCGGCGGCGCTGCATGCATCCATGATGCCCGCGCCAGCTCGGCAGTCAATGTGCGTGCTGCGACAATGTCACGCTTATGTCCGCCGTCTACATCCTCACCCTCTCGTGTCCCGACAAGCCGGGCATCGTCCACGCCGTCTCCGGGTTCCTGCTGGAACGCGGAGGCAACATCGAGGAAGCCGCGCAGTACAACGACCACGCCACCGGCCTGTTCTTCATGCGCGTGCGCTTCGCCTGCGGGCAGCTGGTGCACGAGGACCTGCGGGCGCAGCTGAAGATGTTCGCCGAAGGCTTCCAGATGCAGTGGAAGCTGCACACGGCCACCCAGCCCATGAAGACGGTGATCTTCGTGAGCAAGGAAGGCCACTGCCTCAACGACCTGCTGTTCCGCGTCAAGAGCGGCCTGCTGCCGCTGGACGTGCGCGCGATCGTGTCCAACCACCGCGACTTCTACCAGCTGGCGGCGAGCTACAACGTGCCCTTCCACCACATCCCGGTCACGGCAGCGACCAAGGCGCAGGCGGAAGCACGCCAGTACGAGGTGATCGAGTCGGAAGGCGCGGAACTGGTCGTGCTGGCGCGCTACATGCAGATCCTGTCGGACGACCTGTGCCGCAAGCTCGCCGGCCGCGCGATCAACATCCACCACAGCTTCCTGCCCAGCTTCAAGGGCGCCAAGCCCTACTACCAGGCGCACGACCGCGGCGTGAAGCTCATTGGCGCCACGGCGCACTACGTGACGGCCGACCTCGACGAGGGCCCGATCATCGAGCAGGACGTCGCGCGCGTGGACCACGCACAGACCGTGGAAGACCTCACCGCGACCGGCCGCGACACCGAGGCGATGGTCCTGGCGCGCGCGGTGAAGTGGCACAGCGAACACCGCGTGCTCCTGAACGGACACAAGACGGTCATCTTCCGCTGAAGGCAGGGCGCGCGGGCGCAGAATCGGGGCATGAACGCTCCTGCCGATCCCCAGGTCCTGCAGCGCGCCGAGCGCCAGTCGCAGGTGGTCGCCGCCCTGCAGCCGCTCCTGCCGCACGGGGCGCTGCTGTGGAACCCGGAGGAAACCACGCCCTACGAATGCGACGGCCTCACCGCCTACCGGCAGCGGCCGCTGGTGGTGGCGCTGCCTGAAAGCGAGCAGCAGGTGCAGGCGGTGCTGAAGGCCTGCCACGCGCTGGAGGTGCCGGTGGTCGCCCGTGGCGCGGGCACCGGGCTGTCCGGCGGGGCGATGCCGCACGCGCTGGGCGTCACGCTGTCGCTGGCCAAGTTCAATGCCATCCGCAGCGTCGACCCGGTCTCCCGCACCGCGGTCGTGCAGTGCGGCGTGCGCAACCTCGCCATCAGCGAGGCCGCGGCGAGCTACGGCCTGTACTACGCGCCCGACCCTTCCAGCCAGATCGCCTGCACGATCGGCGGCAACGTGGCCGAGAACTCCGGCGGCGTGCACTGCCTGAAGTACGGCCTGACCGTCCACAACGTGCTCAAGGTGCGCGGCTTCACCGCGCAGGGGGAGCCGGTGGAGTTCGGCAGCGAAGCGCTGGACACGCCCGGCTACGACCTGCTGTCAATCCTGGTCGGCAGCGAGGGCATGCTGGCCGTGGCGATCGAGGTGACGGTCAAGCTCATTCCCAAGCCGCAGCTGGCGCGCTGCATCATGGCCAGCTTCGACGACGTGCGCAAAGCCGGTGACGCGGTGGCGGCGGTCATCGCGGCAGGCATCATCCCGGCCGGCCTGGAGATGATGGACAAGCCGATGACCGCCGCCGTCGAGGACTTCGTGCACGCCGGCTACGACCTCGGCGCCGAAGCCATCCTCCTGTGCGAAAGCGACGGCACCAACGAGGAAGTGGAGGAGGAGATCGGCCGCATGTCCGAGGTGCTGCGCAACGCGGGCGCCACGGCCATTGCCGTGAGCCGCGACGAGTCCGAGCGCCTGCGCTTCTGGAGCGGCCGCAAGAACGCCTTCCCGGCGTCGGGCCGCATCAGCCCGGACTACATGTGCATGGACTCCACCATTCCGCGCAAGCGGCTGGCGGACATCCTGCTGGCCATCCAGGCCATGGAAAAGAAGTACGGGCTGCGCTGCGCCAATGTCTTCCATGCCGGCGACGGCAACCTGCACCCGCTGATCCTGTTCGATGCCAACGACGCCGACCAGCTGCATCGCTGCGAGCTGTTCGGAGCCGACATCCTGGAGACCAGCGTCGCGATGGGCGGCACCGTCACCGGCGAGCACGGCGTCGGCGTGGAAAAGCTCAACTCGATGTGCGTGCAGTTCAGCGAGCCGGAACTGGAGCAGATGCGAGGTGTCAAGCGCGCCTTCGATCCCCGGCAGCTGCTGAACCCGGGCAAGGTCGTGCCCACGCTGAACCGCTGCGCCGAGTACGGCAGGATGCTCGTGCGCGGCGGCCGCATCGCCCATCCCGACCTGCCGCGGTTCTGAGGCGCTCATCCCCGCTCGGGCGGGGATGGCGGATCAGGGCTTGCAGGCCGTGTCGGTGATGACGATGTCGTCCTTGCCGACCTCGTTCCTCTTCGCCTCGTCCTGGCTCTGGCGCTGCGCCTCCTGCACGAACAGGATGGCGAACTGCTGCGTCAACGCTGTCACGCCACGCACCTCGCCCGAGCTCTGCACGAACTCCAGGGTGTCGGGACGTTGGCCCGTTGCGGGCGCCGGTGCCGGAGCCGGAGCCGGGCTGGGCGCCGGACTCGGTGCCGGACTCGGTGCCGGACTCGGTGCGGGACTCGGTGCCGGGCTCGGCGCCGGGCTGGGTGCCGGACTCGGTGCCGGCGTGGGTGCCGGCGACGGCGCCGGGGATGCCGTCGGTGCCGGAGCCGGCGGGTTCGTCGAGGTGTTCGCCTTCAGCGCGAACTGGTTGCCGCTGAAGGAGCCCGAGAACTCCGGAGGCGTGATGTTCGGCGGCGTGGTCGCATCCACCGTGCCGGCCTGCAGGAAGGCGAACTGGTCGCCGCTGTTGAAGCTCGCGCCGGGCAGCACGTTCACGGCGAAGGTTCCGCCCGTGGTCGCCGTGTTGCTGACGCGAAGCACGTCGTGGCTGGTGGTGTTCAGCAGGTCGAAGGCCGTCGTGGAACCGGCCTCCATGATCAGGTTGCCGCCCACCGTCAGCACGCCCAGCCCGCCGAGGCTGCCAGGGGCGATCGTCCCGAAGTTGTCCAGCGTGCCGACGCCGCCGTTGACCACGATGCTGCCATTGCCGCTGACGACGCCCGCGGACGTGTTGATGAACACCGGACCGACCGGTGCGGTCGCCGAAATCGCCAGTGCGGTGGCGCTGGGGTCAACGCCGGCGCGCAGGACGCCGTCCACGTTGAGCGAACCGCTGTTCGTGAAGAAGAACGGTGCGTCCAGCGTGCTGCCTGCCGCCACCTGGACTTCGCCGATGTTGGTCGACAGGTCGATCCGGTTGGTGCCGCGGGTGACCAGGCGACCCGGGTTGGCGATGCCGCCGCCCACCATGAGCTTGGCCGTGTCGTGCAGCACGAAGGTGCCACCGTTGCTGATCACGCCCGGTCCGGAAACCACCGCCGCGCCCCGGACGTTCACGACGGAGCTGTTGCTCCAGTTCGCATCCAGGTAGAAGTTGCCGAGCACTTCGACCGCCGCGCCGGACGCCACGAACGTGCCACGCGCGCCGCTCGGCGCGTGCGTGGTTTCGTCCGAGTCGAGGCCCCCTTCGCCGCCTTGCGCGCTGATCGGGAACGCGGAGGTGGAACCGTTGGTCAGCACGACGTTGCCGGCGCTGGCCACCAGCGTGACCACGCCGCCCCCGCCGCCGGTGCCGCCCACGGCACCCTCGCCGGCAACCGCATCGCCGCCGAAACCGCCGCCCGCCATGAACGAACTGCTGCCGTCGATCACCAGGTCGCCGCTCCTGCGCTCCACCCGGATGGTGCCGCCGTGGCCGCCGGTGCCGCCATTGACGCGGGAAACGACGGGCTCTTCCACGGCGACGACGTCGATGGGCGGCTGGGGCTCGCCCTCGCCGCCCGCGCCGCCGATCGCGTGGACGAGCACCGGCGCCAGCGTGCCGCCGAAGCGCAGCGTGACGTTGCCGCCGCGCCCGCCGGTGCCACCGTAGCCGTAGCTGGCATCTCCGCCGCCGGCGACCACCGTTCCGACGTCGAGGTTCGCCGCGGAATCCAAGGTGATCGTGCCCCCCTCGCCGCCCTCGGCGCCCCACCCACCCATGGCCAGGATGCCGCGCAGCGACGGGCCCGTTTCCGTCACCACCGTAGGCGCAAGCACCGTGATGCTGCCACCCGTGGACGTGACGGTGACGATGCCACCGGTCCCGCCGAACGCGTCGCTGTCGCCGCCGCTGGCGGAAATTCCGAAGTCTTGCGTCGCGGCGAGGGTGATGTCGCCACCGGCGTTGATCGTTACCATGCCGCCCTGGCCACCGTTGTCGGCCCCATAGGAGCCGCCGCCGTTTGCGACGATCGGGCCCACGGTGACGGTCGTCTTCGCCGTCACGGTGACCTCGCCCGCGTCGCCGCCCTTGCCGAGCCCGCCGGCATCGAGGCCGCTCGCATCAAGCGGGCCTGCCGTGACGGAGCCATTCGTGGAGTTCAGCAGGATGATCCCGCCATTGCCGCCGTTCATCGTGCCTGCAACGATGGCCGGCTCGCCACCGGCGGCGCGCACGGCGCCCAGGAGCACGGCGCCATCGGCGCTCACCGTCGCAGAGCCGGCGTGGCCCGCAGCGCCTGCGTCGGAGTTGCCGCCGCTGACGTCGATGCCGTCAAGCTGGATCTGGCGCCCCAGCCCAGGTGCGGAAACGGTGACGTCGCGGCCCGCGCCGCCGGTGGTGCCGGCGCCGCCGCGCGAATGCAGTCGCGACAGCCCGCCCGCGCCCCGCATGATCACGTCGCCGCCCGACGAGGACACGACGATGATGCCTCCCATGCCGCCGGGGGCGGAGCCCGACGACGGATTCCGGCTGCCGCCGTCGACCGACACGTGCGCGCCCACGGTGCTCGCCGCCGGCACGCCGATCGTCACGGTGCGCGAGGCGAGCACGTCGATGCGGCCGCCGTCACCGCCCTGCGTGGGGCTGCAGCAGTCGAAACCCATGCCGCCGCGCGCGAACAGGCCCGTGGCCACCGTCGTCGCGACATCGTTGATGAAGATGGTCTCTTCCGGGGCCACGACGTTGATCTGACCCGCGCCCACGGAGGTGCCCAACGCCTGCAGCACGATGTTGCCACCGTTGCCCGCGACGCCGCCCGAGCGCCTGCCGCCGTCGGCATAGGCCTTGTCGAGGGTGATGCTGCCGTCGTCCGACAACAGCGTGATGTTGCCGCCCCGGCCGGCGCTGAGCGACGGGCCCTGCCCGCCGCTGGACCGGATGCTGCCGCCCTCGATGTCGCGGGCCGCGTGCACGTCCACGTTCCCGCCTTCCGGGCGCAGGGTGCTCTTGCTGCTGGTGTCGATCTGTGCGAACTGCACCTTGCCCGACGAGGACGTGGCGGTGGAGGTGGCCGTGAGGACCACGGTACCCGACAGGCCCCCACTGGTGGTGAATCGGCCCTGGCCGTGGATGCTGCCGCTGTCCGTGGCGACGTTGATGCCGCTGGCGGGTGTCTCCACCGACGTGGACGTGCCGAAGTTGATATCGCCGATGGCGTGGATGAAGACGCCGCTGCCCGTGCCGCTCGCGTGGACCCTGTTGGCATTCGGGATGGTCGTGGACGGCGCCGCCTGGAAGCGGATGTTGCGGCCGGCGTCGATCGACACGCCGCTGCTGCCAGTGAATTCGACGCGCGTCAGCGGTGCGGGCGGGGGCGCGGGCGTCGCGGTCGGCGCCGGCGCGGCAGTCGTCGTGCCGACGATGAAGTCCTGCCCGGCAGTCGCACTCAGCGAAACTCCCGAGAGCGTGGTGGTCCCGCCCGGGACGGAGCCCACCATCAGGTCGCGCCCCGCCGAGAGCGACAGCGGCCCGGACAGCGCCCCCACGGTGGTGCTGTCGATCTTGAGGTCTTGGGCGGCGTCGAGCGTCACGTTGCCCGCGCGCAGGGTGCCGGCCTGCTGGCCAACCAGCAAGTCGCCCGCCGTGGTGCGCACGAGCACGTCGGATCCGTAGGCGCCGGTCATCGACACCGGATCCTGGATCGTGTTGATGCCCACGGCCATGCGTCCCCAGGCGGTGCCGACGGTGCCGATGGTCAGTGACTTCGCATTGACGAAGCGGAACGCATTGCCGTACGTGTTGGCGCCCAGCGTGTCGACCAGGTTGGCCCCTTGCAGGCTGACCGCCCCCTGGGAGTTGATCTGCAGGAAGCCGATCTTCACCCGTCCCGCGTTCTGCTGGATGCCGCCACCCAGGGCGTTCAGCGACAGGGACGCGCCCGCACCACCGTTAAAGCCGCCATTGAGCACGATGTCGCTGTCGGCCTGCAAGGCCAGCGTGTTGTTGTTGCCGACGCCGAGCCAGTCGATGTCGACGCCGGTGCCCACCGTGATGCGGCCGCCGTTCGGCGCGGGGGGCGCAGGGGTCGGTGCCGGCGCGTTCGTCGTGATGATCAGGCTGCCGAGGGCAAGCTGGGCCTCGACGTCGGTCTCGTAAATGTAGGACGATCCGGCGGGCGCAGGGCTCGGCGACGCGGGCGGGCCGCCGGCCAGGATCTCGATGTCGGTCGGATCGAGCAGCAAGGTGCCCGACCGGCCCCAGGGCGAGCGCAGGTCCGCGCGGCCCCGGAACTCCAGCACCTTCTTGCCCGAGACTTCCGCGAAGCCGCCGTTGCCGCCGTGCGCACCGCCGCGCGCGGAAATCTCGCCGTGCATGCGCGTGGTGTCGTCGGCCCACACGATCACGCGTCCGCCGTCGCCCTGCACGGTGGCGTCCGCGTTGATCGTCACGCCGCGGTCCACCGAAGTGAAGGCCGCATTCGGCACCGCCGCGTTCGCGCCCTGGTAGTCGCCGCCGACGCGCACCGAGCCGCCGCCCAGCTGGCCGCTCGCGTCCAGGGATGCACCCGCCTGCAGTGCCACGCGGCCACCGAGCACGTCGATGCTGCCGCCGCGCGCCTGCGCGCCTTGCGCGACGATGCTGCCGGACACTTGGCTGTCGCCGCCGCTCGCCTTGAGCACCACCTTGCCGCCTTCGGTGCCGAGCGCCTCGGCGCGGATCATGCCGCTGTGGCGCAGCGTGTTGGCGAAGATGCCCACCGCATCGCCCTGCAGCGTGCCGAGGTTCACCGCCTCATTGCCCGCCTGGACCTGCATGTGGATGCCTTCGAGCCCGCGGCCGGTGATCTCCACCTTCTGGCCCGCGGCGAGGATCGTCGCGCCGTCGCTTTGCAACAGCGCCTTGCTGGCCACGTCCACGTTCGGCGCGACCAGCACGATGTCGCCGCCTTGCGCACGGATGCTCGCGCCGCCCTCGACCAACAGCCGGCCGCCCGCGCCGCCGCCGAAACGCAGCAGGCCGGAAATGGCATCGCTCTCGGACAGCGCCAGCGTGGAGGCGGTGAAGCCCGCGGTGTCGACGGCGGCGCCCGCGCCCACCGTGATGCCGGCCGGGTTGACCAGCACCAGGCGTCCGTTGGACTTGAGCTGGCCCAGGATCTTCGACGGGTCGTTGCCCGTGACGCGGTTGATCGACGTGCTGGTCACCGAGGGCTGCTTGAACTCGGTCACCGACAGCGCAGGCACCGAGAAGCTTTGCCAGTTGATCACCGAGTGGTTGCTGCGCGCGCCGTTGGTGGTGGTCACCGTGACATTGGCGCCGCTGCGCTCGATCGCGGCCGTGCCGTGCACGGCGGATTGCGCACCGGCTCCCAGGGGCTGCAGCGAGAAGGCGGCCGCTACCGCGAGGGCGGCGCTCGCCGGGCGGAAGCCCGCGACCGCGGGGCTCGACGCGACGCTGCGCGCGACGCGGCGCGCGGACTTGGAAGGAAGCCTGGACATTCTGTTGCTCCTGTCGCCGCGCCGGATCGGACGTCCGGTGATGGCGGCGAAATACCCTGAAGAACGCGGGTGGACGCACCGGCAGTTGCAGTGCGCCGTGCCTTCGCGAAGGTGGCGTCGACGGTAGCACAGCGTTACAGGTGCCGCAATGCGCCGGTCGGGAGAAACGAGGGGTGATGGCGTGCGGGCGCGAGGCCCTGCGGCATACGTCACGGACGCGCCTGCTGGGTCACCTGTGGCGCGGTTGATAACATCACGTGAAAAAGTGCCATGCGCATCTTCCTCAGCATCGCCTCCTACTGCGACCCCGTCCTGGCGTTCACGCTCCGACGGGCGGTGGCCGCGGCGCACGATCCGTGGCGGCTGCATTTCGGCGTGGTCGACCAGTCGCCGCCCGGGCAGCACCGCATCGCGGCGCCCGGCGGCGCGCGCCTGTCGCAGGTGCGCCTGGACATCGCCGACGCGCGGGGCCCGTGCTGGGCGCGCGCCATCGCGATGTCGCTCTACGACGGCGAGGAGTGGTTCCTGCAGCTCGACTCGCACATGGACTTCGATGCCGGTTGGGACGAAAAGCTGGTGACGCAGGCCTGCGCGCTGGGCGGCCCGGAACGCGACCTGGTGATCTCCTCGTACCCGGACGCTTTCGTGTTCGTCGCCGGACAACCGGTGCGCAAGCCCACCACGCAGGGCGTGCTCGCGCAGGTGCTCAAGCCGGGCAGCGAGTTCCACGAAGGGCACCCCGTGCTGTCGTTCGAGGCGCACCCGGTGGAATCCGACCGGCCGCTGCCCGGTTTCCACGTCGGCGCCGGTTGCCTGTTCGCTCCCGGGCGCATCACGCAGGCGGTTCCGTACGACCCGTGGCTGTACTTCCACGGCGAGGAACAGGCGATGGCACTGCGCCTGTACACACACGGCTGGGACCTGTTCCACATGCCGGGCCTGCCGGTGCACCACCTGTACAACGACCAGTCCACCGGGCTGCCGCCGCGCCCGCTGCACTGGGACGCGGCGCACGAGGCGCAGCGCGAGGTGGGCTGGTGGACGCTGGAGCAGCGCGCCCGGGCGCGCCTGGACGCGCTGGTCGCAGGGTACGACCTCGGGGCCTACGGCCTCGGGAGCCGGCGCAGCATCGCCGACTTCGCGGCCTTCAGCGGGATCGACTATGCGGCGCGCACGCTGGCGCCGCAGGCGTACCAGCCGCTACGCGCCTGATCCGCGCACCAGCGACTGCGCCAGGCACAGGTCGGCCCACGCACGCGCCTTGTCCAAGGGTGTGCGCAGCAAATAGCTCGGATGGAAGCTCACGACCACGGGGATGCCGGCGAACTGGTGCACGCTGCCCCGCAGCTTGCCGATCGGCTCGCCCGACTGCAGCAACGCCTGCACCGCGAAGCGTCCCATCACCAGGATGACGCGCGGCTTCAGCAGCACCACCTGCCGGCGCAGGAAGGCCAGCGCTTCGGCGACCTCCTGCGCCTCCTGCGCGCGGTCCTCCGGCAGGCGGCACTTGAGGACATTGGTCAGGTAGGCGCCGCGGGCGCGCGAGGCGCCGACGGCGGCCAGCATCGCGTCCAGGAGCTTGCCGGACTCGCCGGCGAACGGCTGGCCGGCGCGCTCCTCCTCCTCGATCGGCGGGTCGCCAATGCACAGCCAGTCGGGCCGCGCATCGCCCGTGCCGAACACGCTCTTGCGCCGGCGCGCGGCGGCCCATTGGCGCACGGCTTCCTCGAGCCCCGGCAGGTCGAGCTCGTGGAGCGACCTGGCCCCTGTTTCTCCCTCTCCCGCTTGCGGGAGAGGGTTGGGGTGAGGGCTGGGGTGAGGGTCCGGCCGAGCCTCAACGCGGGCTTCGACCCTTGCCGCGGGTTGCGGTGCGACCGCGACATCGACATCCTCCGCGCCCGCGGCCTCGTCCGGCCAGAACACGCGCACCCCCATCTCCTGCAGCATCGCCCGCTGCCGCGCATCGAGCCGCAGGCTCATAGCCGGTAGCTCATCACGATCGCGTCCTCCCGGCCGTGGTCGGCCGGGTAGTAGTTCTTGCGCTCGCCCACCCGCCGGTAGCCGTAGCGCTGGTACACCTGCTGCGCCCGCGCATTGCTGGTGCGCACCTCCAGCCAGAGCCACTGCGCGCCCTGCGAGCGCGACCAGAGCGCCAGCGCGTCCAGCATGACGCGGCCCCAGCCCTGCCCCTGGTACATGGGATCCACCGTGATGTTCAGCAGGTGCACCTCGTCGACGCCGAGCATCGCCACGAAGTAGCCGATGATGGTGTCGCCCGCGCACAGCAGCTGCGCCTGGTAGCCGGAGCGCAGCGAGTCGGAGAAGTTGCCGCGCGTCCAGGGGTGGCCGTAGGCGCGCCGCTCGATGGCCACCACCTCCTCGAGCCGGGACTCCGTCATGGGCTCGAAGCCCGCTTCCATCGTCTTGAAGACTGCGCTCATCTCGGGTCCGCCGCGGACGCACCGCGAAGCATTTCCTTGCGCGCCCGGTCGGCCGCGCGTTCCTCGGTAGTTTGCGCCACCTTGTCGCGAATGTAGAGCGGCAGCGCCGCAGCGGCAGCGTGGGGCCGCCCGTCGGCAAGGAAGGCCGGGGCCAGGCGCAACAGCGCGCGCGCCGTCGGCAGCGCGTGCACGTGCTGCGCGGCCGCGGGCAGCTGCGCGCTGTAAAGCTCCAGGACGTTGCCGGCGATGGTCCAGCCGTCGGGCACCACGGGGTCTTCCGGGCGCCCCAGCATCGGCGCATCCCGCGTGATCCAGCTGCTGCCCTGCCGCTCGTAGGCGGCGTAGTAGACCTCGCCCATGCGGGCATCCAGCATCGCCAGGACCGAGTGCGCGCCCACCAGGGCATGCGCCTCCTCCGCGACCGCCAGCAGCGTGTCGATGGCCAGCACGGGCACGCCGCTGCCGAAGCCCAGCCCCTGCGCCACCGCCGTGGCCGTGCGCAAGCCGGTGAAGGACCCCGGGCCGCGGCCGAAGGCGATGGCGTCCAGCTCCTGCAGCTTGAGGCCCGCCTCGGCCAGCAAGGCCTCGATGCCCGGGATCAGGGTCGCCGAAGCCTGCGCGCCGCCCGTGGCGGCGTGTTCCAGGATGGGCGCACCGGCACCGGCACTGACCGCGATGGACAGGATTTCGGTGCTGGTGTCGAAGGCGAGGAGTTTCACGAACTGCGGTCCTGCCCCCATTATCGAAGCATCGCGCCACCCATAATGGCGCGCATGCCGCGCTGGTGCCATGTCGTTGCCCCTGCCCTCTTCGCCTGGCACTGCGCCGTCCCGGCGCAGCCCTTGCCCGCCGAAATCGACCGCCTCCTGGCCGAAGCCGGGCTGCCCGCCGATGCGGTGACGGTGCTGGTGGCGCCCGCGGAAGGCGGGCCGCCGCGCATCGTGCACCGGGTCGACGTCGCGGTGAACCCGGCCTCCGTCGCCAAGCTCGCCACCACCTTTGCCGCGCTCGACCTGCTGGGCCCCACCTACGCCTGGACCACGCCCGTCTGGTTCGACGGCCCCGTGCGCAACGGCGTGCTCGAAGGCAACCTGGTCATCAAGGGCAGCGGCGACCCGAAGCTGGTGATCGAGCGCCTGTGGCTGCTGCTGCGGCGCGTGCAGTCGCTGGGGGTGCGCGGCATCACCGGCGACATCGTCCTGGACCGCAGCGCCTTCGTGCTGCCGCCGCACGACGCCGCCGCCTTCGACAACCAGCCGCTGCGGCCCTACAACGCCAGCCCCGATGCGCTGCTGGTGAACTACAAGACGGTCACGCTCACCTTCACGCCGGTGGGCACACAGGCACGGGTGCGCGCCGAGCCGGCGCTGGCGGGCGTGCAGTGGCCGGCGACCGTGCCGCTGTCGACGGCGGCCGAGTGCGGCGACTGGATCACGGCGCTCGCGGCGGACTTCCGCACGCCTGCGCAGGTGCGCTTTGCCGGCGCCTTTCCGCGCGCCTGTGGCGAGCAGGCCTGGAACATCGCCTTCCCGGATCCGGCCGGCTACACGCCGCGCGCGATCGCCGCGCTGTGGCGCGAGATGGGCGGCGAGCTGCGCGGGCAGGTGCGCGACGGCCGCGCCCCCGAAGGCACGCGGCCGGTTTTCGAATTTGCCTCGCCGCCGCTGGCCGAAGTGGTGCGGGACATCAACAAGTTCAGCAACAACGTCATGGCGCAGCAGGTGTTCCTGACCTTGAGCCTGCAAAGGCAGGGCAGCGCCAGCTTCGAGGCATCGCGCGAGGTGATGCGCAGCTGGTGGCAGCAGCGCTTCGGCGGCGATGCGCCGTACACCGAGAACGGCTCGGGCCTGTCGCGCAACGAGTCGTTCACCGCGCGGCAGCTGGGCCAGTTGCTGCAGGGCGCCTGGGCGTCGCCCCTCATGCCGGACCTGGCTGCGTCGCTGCCGGCGCTGGGGCTCGATGGCACCCTGCGGCGCCAGCGCCAGAACGTGGGCTTGGCCCACCTCAAGACCGGCAGCCTCAACGAAGTCTCCGGCGTCGCCGGCTACGTGCACGGCGCGCAGGGCCGCCGCTGGGTGCTGGTGGCGATCGCCAACCACCGGCGCGCGTCCGCCGTGCGCCCGGCCGTGCAGGCGCTGGTCGAATGGGCCGCGCGCCAACCCTGAACCCGATGAACCTCCCCGCCTCCGACCTGATCGGCTATGTCGCCGGTTTCCTGTGCACCCTGAGCTTCCTGCCCCAGGCGTGGCTGACGTTCCGCACGCGCGACGTGAGCGGCATTTCGCTGGGCATGTACAGCCTGTTCACCGCGGGCGTCGCGCTGTGGCTCCTGTACGGGATCCTGCTGCAGGCCTGGCCGATCGTGGCCGCGAACACGGTCACGCTGGCGCTGGCGGTCGTTATCCTCGGAATGAAGATCAGGTACGGCTGATCGGGTTGTCGCTCGACGTCCCGGGCCGTGGCCGGCGACCGGTGGGGTGCCGGGCTCCGGGCTGCTCGCGGTCGACCACCTCGGGACACGACCGCCCTGCCGTCAACGCCTGGTTGCCGCGCCACCTTGCGGGCAACCGCGAATGAGGCCCTGCGCCCGACACCCCACCGGTCACCGTCCTCGAGCATGCGGCACATCACGCGCAGACCGTTCGCACCACCGTCGTGGCCGCACATGCATGCACCCGACCGACGACTCCCTCTCCCGCCTGCGGGAGAGGGCTCGGGTGAGGGGGGTGCCGGTCCAGGGCGTGGCCTTTTCGCTCTACCGCCCAGGCCGAGGCAAAAGCTCTTTTGACTCCAGTGCCTTTCTGACCTCCTCCTCCTCGATCAGGCCGAGCGATGACCGCACTGGCGAGAACACGCCGGAGTTGCGGCCTGCCTCGCCTGGGTAGTACGCCCTGATGAGGAAGATTCGCGTGGCTCCCACCAAGGCCTTGACTCCTTCCAAGTCGGTGCGGGCCGGAATTCGCAGCAAGGGAGGAAGAGGTGCGCCGAGCGTATTCAGCAGCACACGTTGCGGCCTGACAAACATGTCCAAGCGTCTGGTTCGACGTTCGTTGTCATTTTCGAAGTCCTGGAACCTCTCCTCCGGAGCCTCTCTCGAAACACCGTGGAACGCGTACCGCTCCACCACACCAACCACGATCAGGTGTGCCTGCGAGACATAAGCCGCCAGGCCAGGTTCCGGCACCGAGCTTCTTGCCGACGCCGTGCTACCCAGCACGGCCGCGCACAGCGACGCCTGCAGTAGCCTTCGACGCCCGACATCACGCCGTGCACCCGACGGTTCGGTCGCTTGTGATTCCTGCATACCCCTCCCCGTTCTCGTCCATCGCGTCGAGCATGCGGCGCGTCATGCGAAGTTCGTACGCGCAACCCGGTCGCGCGTCCGATCAGCGGAGGCCGTCCCTCACCCGAGCCCGGGCACCACGGTCGCGCGAACGGTCGTCGCGCGTTGCTGCGTCTGCGCGAGGCCTGTGGTGGGTGGGGGGTCGGGCGCAGGGCCTCATTCGCGGTTGCCCGCCAACGCGGAGTGCTCGAGAGGCCTTGACGGCAGGGCGTTCATGTCCCGAGGGGGTCGCCCGCGAGCAGCCCGGAGGCCGACCCCCCACCCACCACAGGCACGGCCACTGCCCCCGCGCGTCAGAACCGCTCGCGAATCCGCGACTGTGCGTAGTCGCCGAACAGCTGGTGGCCGCGCGGCGTGGGATAGACGCGGTCGGCGAACAGGTACTGGCTGTACGTGCTGCCCGCAGCCAGCGTCGACGTCGTGCACAGGCGCGAGTTGAACTGGCCGGAGCCGGTGCCGATGCCCGGGCCGGGATCCAGCGACGTGCACACGGGCGTGGTCACATTGGTGAGGCCGTACGAGCCCGGGTTGCCGGTGTACAGGTTGTACTGCAGCGCGGCATCGACATACAGCACGTTCGCGCCCAGGTCCACCATCGCGATCAGGAGCTGGTCGTTGAACCGGCTGCTGGCCGCTTCCAGCAAGGACTGCTGCCCGAGGTTCACCGCCCAGGGCGAGCGCCCCAGGTTGTAAGGCCCCGAGACCACCACCTGCCGGGCGCCGGCGCTGACCAGGCGGCGCACCTGGGCGGCGAGGTCGCGTCCGGCCTGGCCCACGGCGGCCAGCATCTGGTCGCGCGTCTGCGTACCCGCCAGCGCGGCCTGTGCCTGCACGATCACGTCGGACGTGCCGGCGCTCACGATCAGCAGGTCGGACTCCTGTGGCCGGCCGGTCGCCAGGAAGGCATCGATCTGCTCCTGCACGGTGGGCGTGGCGGTGTTGCCCGCCGCATCCGGCTTGGCGACCACGCGGGCATTGCCGTACGCATAGGCGGTGCCGCCTGCCGTCGACGGCGCCACGCTCAGGCCGTACGAACTGGCGACGAAGGCCGTCCAGTTGTTCACGGAGCCGTCGTTGACCGTATAGCGGCCGCCGTTCTGGCCGAGGTCGGCCATCGCGTCGCCGAAGGTGACGACGCGCTTGGGCGACAGCTTCGAGACGATGTCGCCGCCACCGCCGCCACAGGCCGCCAGGGCGAGGGCCGAGGCGCATGCCGCCAGCAGCCAGGCGCGGCGCAACCACTGAGATGCCATGAAGATTCTCTCCGGTGAAACCAACGAGTTTAACGAGGGTGCGTGAAGCCTTCGCAAGCGCCGGTCATGCCGCCGCCGCGCGCCGCAGGCGATCGCGCACGCCTTCCCAATCCGGCGTGTCCGGCGGCGTCTCCACCCAGATGAGCCGCACGCCCGCCGCATCGAAGTCGCGCAGCACCGCGAACAGCTGCCGCGCCGTTGCCACGGCGTCGTCCGGCATGCGCCGATAGTGCTTGGAGCGGGTGCGCAAGGCGCTGCGCGCGTACACCGCGATGGCCGAGGCATCGGGCCCGAGCACGTCGAGCGCGGTCTGCAGGCTCTTGCCGTCCATGAGGCGCACCTTGGCGTCCGGCGCGTAGTGCGACTCCAGCGTGCCGGAGGCGCGCGGCGCCGCATCGGTGCGCTCCTCGGGCAGCCACAGGCGCTCGCCACAGGCCGCCTCGAGCTCGGTGCGCGTGAGCGTCCCGGGGCGCAGCAGCACCGGCACGCCGCGGGTGCAGTCGACGATGGCGGATTCGATGCCCACGGGCGTCGCACCGCCATCGAGCACCAGCAGCGCCGCGCCGAACTCCGACTCGACGTGCGCCGCCGTCGTGGGGCTCACGCGCCCGAAACGATTGGCGCTGGGTGCGGCGAGGCCAAAGACCGGCGGCTGCGCCTGCGCGCATGCGAGCAGCAACGCGTGCGCCACCGGATGCGCGGGGCAGCGCAGGCCGATGGTGTCCTGCCCGCCGGCGGCGGCCGTGCCCATGCCGTGCCGCCGCGGCAGGATCAGCGTGAGGGGCCCGGGCCAGAAGTTGTCCATGAGGCGCTGGGCGACGGCAGGGATGCTGGCGGCGAAGCGCTGCGCGCCGGCGGCATCGGGCACGTGCACGATCAGCGGGTGGTCGCTGGGGCGGCCCTTGGCCTGGAAGATGCCGGCCACCGCGGCGTCGCTGCCGGCGTCGGCACCGAGCCCGTACACCGTCTCGGTGGCGAATGCGACCAGCCCGCCCGAGGCGAGCACCTGCGCCGCCTGCGCGACGGAACCTTCCTGCCGGCCGTCCAGGATCATGGCGGGCTCAGAAGGGCGCGATGCCCAGCAGCCTCGCCGCCTGCAGCGCGGTGGCTCGCACCGTGGCGAGCTCGCTGCCGGTGACGGTGAGGTGCCCCATCTTGCGGCCGGGGCGCGCATTGGCCTTGCCGTACAGGTGCAGGTGGGTGCCGGGCAGCGCGAGCACGCTGTTCCAGTCGGGCACCTGCTCCTTGCCGGCGTCGCGGAACCAGAGGTCGCCCAGCAGGTTGAGCATGATGGCGGGGCTGTGCTGGCGCGGCTGCGTGAGCGGCAGGCCGGCAAGCGTGCGCACCTGCAGCTCGAACTGCGAGACGTCGGCGCCCTCGATGCTCCAGTGGCCGCTGTTGTGCGGCCGTGGCGCCATCTCGTTGACCACCAGCGAGCCGTCTTCGAGGCCGAAGAATTCCACGCACAGCACGCCGACGTAGCCGAGCCCGTCGGCGATCTTCTTCGTCGCCTCGACCGCATGCCGCGCCTGGACAGCATCGACACAGCCTTCAAAGACTTCCGTGGCTGCCAGGATGCCCGCGCGGTGGGTGTTGCGCTGCACCGGCAGGTGCACCATCGCGCCGTCGCGCCCGCGCGCGACCACCACCGAACACTCGAAGGCCAGCGGCAGCATCTTTTCGAGCACGCAGGCGGCGCGCTTGAGCGCCTCCCACGCGGTTCGCAGTTCGGCGCGCGTGGCCACGCGCACCTGCCCCTTTCCGTCGTAGCCGAGGCGCGCCGTTTTCAGGATGCCGGGCAGCAGGTCGTCGCCCACGCCCGCCAGGTCTTCGTCGCTGGCGATCACCGCGTGCGGCGCGCAGGGCACCCCGCAGCGCGTGAAGTGCGCCTTTTCCTCGGCACGGTCCTGCGCGATGGCCACCGCCGCCGCACCCGGCGCCACGGCACGATGCTCCGCGATCTTGGCCAGCGCATTCGCCGGCACGTTCTCGAATTCGGTGGTGATGGCGCCGGCGTGGCCGCACAGGGTGGCCAGGCCGATCTCGTCCAGGTACTCCGCCTGCACATGGTGGTGGCTCACCAGGCCCGCCGGGCTGGTGGCGTCGGGATCGAGCACCGCAGTCAAGTAGCCCATGCGCTGGGCGGCGTGCACGAACATGCGCCCGAGCTGGCCGCCACCCATGACGCCCAGGGTGGCCCCCGGCAGCAGCACCGTCATGCGGCGTCCCTGGGCGGCAGCGTCATCGCGCGCGCGGCCTCGGTCTGCTTCGCGCGGAAGGCATCGAGCCTGGCGCGCAGTGCCGGGTCGTTGACCGCCAGCATGGCCACGGCGAAGAGCGCCGCGTTCGCGGCACCGGCGGCGCCGATGGCGAAGGTCGCGACCGGGATGCCCTTGGGCATCTGCACGATGCTGTGCAGCGAGTCGACGCCTTGCAGGTGCCGGCTGGCGACCGGCACGCCGAGCACCGGCACGGTGGTCTTGGCGGCCAGCATGCCGGGCAGGTGGGCCGCGCCGCCGGCGCCGGCGATGATCGCCTGCAGGCCGCGGCCGGCTGCGGCCTCGGCGTACGCGAACATGTCGTCCGGCATCCGGTGGGCCGAGACGACCTTCGCCTCGTGGGCGATGCCGAATTCGCCGAGAATCTGCACGGCGTGCTGCAGGGTGTCCCAGTCGCTGCTGGACCCCATGACGACCCCGACGGACACGGCGCTCATGTTCATAGAATGGATCAAGGAATCCACGATTTTACTTTTACGGATCGGATGAGCCGCGCATGATCGACGTCACCATCGAGAACTTCGAACAGGAGGTGATCGCCGCCTCCATGACCCAGCCCGTGCTGGTGGACTTCTGGGCCCCGTGGTGCGGCCCCTGCAAGGCGATCGGGCCGATCCTGGAAAAGCTGGAAGTCGCCTACGGCGGCGCCTTCAAGCTGGTGAAGATCAACTCCGACGACGAGCAGCAGCTCGCCGGCGCCTTCGGCATCCGCAGCATACCGACCGTCATCCTCCTGAAGAACGGCCAGCCCGTCGACGGTTTCATGGGCGCCCTGCCCGAAGGCAAGGTGCGCGAGTTCCTGGACAAGCACGTGCAGGCGCTGGAGGCGGAGGAAGAGGACGAGGTGCCGCTGGAGGAGCCGCCCCTGGAGGCCGGCGCGCAGCTGGAAAAGCTGCAGCATGCGGTGGCCACCGACCCCGCCAATGACGATGCGCGCTTCGAATACGTGAAGGCGCTGCTGGCGGGCGGCCGCGAGGCGGATGCGCGCATGGCCTTCGAACCGGTGGCAGGCAAGGCCGCGGGCGTGCGGCGCATCGACGCGCTGGCGCGCTGGTTCGACGCGATCGGCTTCGCCGGCGGGCAGAAGGACACGGCGGCGCTGGATGCGCGCATTGCAGCGAACAAGCGCGACTTCGAGGCGCGATTCGACCGCGCGCGGCTGCTGATCGCGCAGCAGCGCTGGACCGATGCGATGGACGAACTGCTGGAGATCCTGATGCGCGACAAGTCCTGGAAGGAGGACCTCGCGCGCAAGACCTACATCGCGATCCTGGAGATCATCGAGCCGCCGAAGCCGAAGGTGGCCGAGGGCCAGATCCCGCCGGACGATCCGACGGTGGCGACGTATCGCCGGAGGTTGTCGAGCGTGGTGCTCAGCTGACCGTCGGGGTTCGGGCTTCGCCGCTCACCGCCGACCTACACAGCTTGTAGGTTGGTTGCCGCAGGCACCCCAACACACGTTGGCGCGTCAGCAATATCCGTAGGTCGGGGTGAGCCCGCAGGCGAACCCCGACGCACTCACCGCGTCATGCTGACGATGCGCTCGCCGGGCACGCGCACCCGCAGCTCCACCAGCTCGCCGCCGGTGCGCAGCTTGAGGAACGACACGGACTCCACGTCCACCGTGCCGCGTGAGACGGCGGGCACCGCGGTCTTGCCGCGCCGCGGCTCGTTGTCCGCCTGCGCCAGCGGCTTGTCACCATTGCACTCGGACAGCAAGGTCGGTTGCGCCAGCCGCGCAGTCTTGACCGATGACAGTGCATCGCGGCTGGAGCGGGAGATCGCCTGGCCGTTGGCGCCCAGCAGCTGCACGCCGGCCATGCGCGGCGCCCAGGCGCCGTCGCTGATGCGGCCGGCCACGATGCACTGGCCATCGGCCTGTGCGAAGGCCGGCCCGGCGGCGCCGGCGGCAAGGGCGAGAAGGAGGAGGTGCTTGGCTTTCATCAGGCCAGCATAGCGCGCGCTCACTGCACGCGGCGGCCTTTTACAAGCCGATTTACTTGGTCAGCCGCTCGAGCGCCTCGCGGTACTTGGCCGCGGTCTTGTCGATCACGTCCTTGGGCAGGCGCGGCGCCGGCGGCGTCTTGTCCCAGGGCTGGCCGTCGACCTTGACCGCCTCCAGCCAGTCGCGCACGAACTGCTTGTCGTAGCTCGGCGGGTTCTCGCCCCGGGCGAACGCGGCCTGGTAACCCTCGACCGGCCAGTAGCGGGAGGAGTCCGGCGTCAGCACCTCGTCCATCAGCACGAGCCTGCCCTGCGGGTCCAGCCCGAACTCGAACT
The DNA here is from genome assembly GCA_036263715.1 of Ramlibacter sp. Taxonomy (GTDB): domain Bacteria; phylum Pseudomonadota; class Gammaproteobacteria; order Burkholderiales; family Burkholderiaceae_C; genus Ramlibacter. The sequence goes on along the minus strand of DATAGN010000429.1, from coordinate 2,990 downwards.
TGGTGTCGGCAATGATCAGGCCCTTGGTCAGCGCGTAGTCGGCCGCTTCCTGGTAGATCCGGATGCTGGTGTCGCGGATCTTCGCCGCCAGCTCCGGCCCGATCATCTTCACCACGCGGTCGAAGGAGATGTTCTCGTCGTGGCCGCTGGTGGCCTTGGCCGCCGGCGTGAAGATCGGCTGCGGCAGCTTGCTCGCGTTCTTCAGCCCCGGCGGCAGCGGCACGCCGCAGACCGATTGCGTCTCCTGGTACTCCTTCCAGCCGCTGCCCGCGAGGTAGCCGCGAACGACCGCCTCGACCATGATCGGCTTCAGGCGCTGGACGAGCATCGAGCGGTTGCGCACCTGCGGCACCTCGGCCGGCGTGACGACGCTCTCCGGGGCCTCGCCGGTCAGGTGGTTCGGGCAGATGTGTCCCAGCCGCGCGAACCAGAACAGCGCCATCTGCGTCAGGATCTCGCCCTTGCCCGGAATGGGCTCGCCCATGATCACGTCGAAGGCCGAGAGCCGGTCGCTCGCCACCATCAGGATGCGGTCGCTGCCGACTTCGTAGTTGTCGCGCACCTTGCCCCGCGCCAGCAGCGGCAGGGAGGTGAGGTTGGAGGTGTGGAGCGAAAGCATGGAGCGGGAAGCAGTCAATTCTGCGAGGGCAGGACGCGGACGTCCCAGTCGGGGCCGGGGGCGGGATCGGCCGCAAAACGATGTTGCAGGACGAACTTCTCCTGCTTGCGGCCGTACCGGCGGGTGTTCAGCTCGGTCATCCCGGGATGGGTGAAGACCATATCGTACTTGGTCGGGTCGTATTCACCCGGCCGGCGCAGGGCTGTGCGGTATTCGATCAACAGTGGCGCGGCCGCGCGCTTGTAAAGCGTCACGAAGGCATTGCCGCTTTCCGATTGCCGGAACACCACTTCCGCATAGCCCTTGCGGGCGATCTCCAGCGCCACGGCCCCGAACCACTGTTCCAGCACTTCGGCCGGCACGCCCGCGGGCTCGATGGTGATGCGCAAGGCCTCCACCGGCAGGATCGGGTGACCCGTTTCCGAACGCCTGATGCAGGTCCCGGTGGTGTCCTGCGCCGCAAAGATGCTCCCCGATCCCGGATGGACGTAGCTACCCATTCTGCGTGGCTCCGGGATCCACTTGTCAACGTAGCGCTCCGCCACTTGCTGCGGCATCGTCGGGATGCAGGCCCGAAGGGTGGCAGCGAAGTTGTCTTGCGTCAGTTCGACGACTTCCAGAGTTCGGGCAATGCGCACTTCAGGGAGCGGCACCAAGCCCAACTCCGGCTTCAGTGGAGTGGGCTTCCAGTCGCGAACCTGCTGATGGACCTGCTCCACTTCATTGGGCGTGAGTTCATCCTCGTAGGAAGTGCGCGCCCTGGCAGCGTCAGGGTGCAACTTCCCGGCGGCAAGGCTGATCCAGAAGTAAGCGCGGGCAGGCGCCCTCACAAGCCCCATGCGACCGTGCCGCAGCGCGCCCGCGAGCTCCACCTGCGCGTCGACGATGCCCGCGTGCGCAGCAGCCTGCAGCCAGCGCGACGCTTCGCGTTCGTCGCGCAGGATTCCTGGTGCTCCGGAGCGGTAGGTGTCGAACAGCTTGAAGGCAGCGGCCGCATCGCCCTGCCATGCCGCTCGCCTGAGCTGGACCACGCGATCCAGCGCTTGTTGCGCGGGCGTGTCGCCGGTGACCGGGACGTCTTGCGCGTGCACCGACACCGCAGCGAGCACGGCGAGAGCGACGGCGCGCGGCACCATGCCGCGGGTCAGTTCACCGTCTGCGCCAGCTCGCCCTGCGCGTACTTCTTCGCGATCACGGTCAGCGTTTCGCCCTTGATGCGGGAGCCCTGGCCCTCGCAGCCGAACTCGAGGTAGCGCTGCTTGCAGATCTGTTTGGCCGCCTCGCGCGCGGGCTTCATCCACTCGCGCATGTCGAACTTCTCGGGGTTCTCGGCCATGAACTTGCGCACCGCCCCGGTCATCGCCAGGCGGATGTCGGTGTCGATGTTGATCTTGCGCACGCCGTGCTTGATGGCTTCCTGGATCTCCTCGACCGGCACGCCGTACGTTTCCTTCATCTTGCCGCCGTACTGGCGGATGATCGCCAGCAGGTCCTGCGGCACCGAGGAGGAGCCGTGCATCACCAGGTGGGTGTTGGGGATGCGGCGGTGGATTTCCTTGACGCGGTCGATGGCGAGGATGTCGCCAGTGGGCTTGCGCGTGAACTTGTAGGCACCGTGGCTGGTGCCGATGGCGATGGCCAGCGCGTCGATCTGCGTGCGCTTGACGAAATCCGCGGCCTGTTCCGGGTCGGTCAGCAGCTGCTCGCGCGTCATCGTCGCGTCGGTGCCGTGGCCGTCTTCCTTGTCCCCCTTCATCGTCTCCAGGGAGCCGAGGCAGCCGAGCTCGCCTTCGACCGTCACGCCGTACTTGTGGGCCATGTCGGCCACCTTCTTCGTCACCTCGACGTTGTAGTCGTAGCTGGCGATGGTCTTGCCGTCGGATTCCAGCGAGCCGTCCATCATCACGGAGGAGAAGCCCAGGTCGATCGCGCCCTTGCAGACATCGGGGCTCTGCCCGTGGTCCTGATGCATGACCAGCGGGATGTTGGGATACGCCTCCAGCGCGGCCGAGATCAGGTGCTTCACGAAGGGTTCGCCGGCGTACTTGCGGGCGCCGGCGCTGGCCTGCAGGATGACCGGCGCGTTCGTTTCCTTGGCCGCTTCCATGACGGCCTGGACCTGTTCGAGGTTGTTGACGTTGAAGGCCGGGATGCCGTAGCCATTGGCAGCGGCATGGTCCAGCAGTTCGCGCATGGAGACGAGAGGCATGGCAGTTCCTGGGTACGACGATGGGGCCAACCGGCGTGGTAACCGCTTGGTAACTCGTCGGAATTCTAGCGGTTGGCGCGAATGGCTGGGGTTCGTGGCGCCCCGCTGCAAGTGAACGCAGAGGACGCAAAAGTACGCAGAGGACCCAGAAAAAACCCTCTT
>DATAGN010000428.1:0-2699 GCA_036263715.1 Ramlibacter sp. | reverse complement strand
TCGCGGTAGATCTTCTTGCCTTCCTCGGGCATCCCCGGGTTGAACAGCGGCGAGAAGCTCTTGTGGATTTCCGTGCCGATGAACGTCAGCCACTCCTGCAGGCGGTACCGGGGCAGTGTGCCGTTGGCCGGCGCGAGGTTCTTCGCCGGCACCTGGTCGGCGATGTACTGCACGATCGCCGGCCCTTCGCGCAGGCGGGTGCCGTCATCGAGTTCCAGCATCGGCACATAGCCCAGGGGATTGACCGCGTAGTAGTCCGAGCCGTCCAGCAGCTTGTGGGTCTTGGTGGGCGCCATCACCGGCTCGAAAGCCAGGCCGGCCTCGCGCAGGACGATGTGGGGCGAAAGCGAGCAGGCACCGGGGGAGTAGTAAAGCTTCATGGTTTCTTTCGGCGTTGGCGTTGTGGAACGTGAACAAATCGATGCTAGCCATTCGCCAGTTCCTGTGCACGGCTTGGGGCTGCTGTCCCGCTTCGCCACAATGGCTGCATGGCAAAGCTCCTGAAATGGGCGGCGATCGCGCTGGCCGGGTTCGCAGTCCTGCTGGTCGCGGTGGCGTTCGCGTTGCAGGCCTGGCTGCGCACGGACGACTTCCGATCCCGCGTCGAGCGCGAGGCCGCCGCCGTGCTGGGCGTGCCGATCAAGCTGGGGCGCCTCTCCGTCGATTTGTGGCCGCTGCCCGCAGTGGCTGCCGACAACGTGCAGGTGCAGACCCGTCCCGCCCTCACCGTGGCCCGTGTCGAGGCGCGGCCGGTCTGGACCGGCTTGCTCGGCGGGCGCGTGGAGATCGCGACGCTGATCGTGCGCAAGGCCGTCCTGCCGCAGTCCGGCATTGGCGCGCTCGGCGCCGCCATGCAGAAGGCGGAGAAGGCGGCCGGCAGGAAAGTCGTCGCGCGCAGGAGCGAGCCGAAGCCGATGGTGTTGCCGCGTCGTGCCGTGTTCGACGACATCACCTGGATCGACGAGAAGGGCCAGCGCATCACGGTCGATGCGCAAGCGGAACTGGGTCGTGACGGCTTGCTGGACCAGGCGACCTTCAAGGTGGTGCAGGGACGCTTCGCCGGCACCAGCGGCAAGGTCCATCGCGAGAAGGACCACTGGCCGGTGCGCGTGGACATCGGCGGCGGCCGCATCGCCGGCAAGGTGCAGCTGCAGACCGTCAAGAGCGGCGCGCAGTTGCTGACGGGACAACTGAACACGGACAACGTCGAAGTCAGCGCGCTCACGGCGCCCAGCAAGCCGCTCACCGGCAAGCTGCAGGCGCAGACCACGCTGCGCTCCGAGTTCCGCGAACCCGGCGCCGTGCTGGATGCGCTCGCCACGCAGACACGCTTCACCGTGCGCAACGCGCTGGTGATGGGCATCGACCTGCAGAAGGCGGTGCAGACGGTGGGCCTCAGCCAGGGCGGCAGCACGCGGCTGGAGACGCTGGCCGGGCAGGTGAACACCCAGGGCAAGGCGGTGCAGCTGACCAACCTGGTCGCCACCTCGGGCGCACTCGCGGCGACCGGCCAGGTGTCGATCTCTCCGGAGCGCGCCCTCAACGGCCGCGTGGTCGTGGACCTCTCCACCGCGAAGGGCGCGGTCGGTGTGCCGCTCGCCGTGGGCGGTACCGTGGACGATCCGAGCGTGATGCTCACGCGCGGCGCCATGCTCGGGGCCGCGGTGGGGACGTTGATCGCACCCGGAGCGGGCACCGCAGCCGGCGTGACGGCGGGCGACCGCATCGGCGAAGGCCTGCGCGGACTGTTCGGCGGCAAGTAGCGGCGACACCGCGCGCGCCGCGTCCTACAACAGCCGGTGGCGCTAGCCGATCCATAAGCGGAGCGCCCGTCCCTATCGTTCGGGAACACAGAGTTTCACGGAGAACCGTATGCACCTGTCCACGGTCGAAACGGTCCTCGAGTACCAGGTCCAAGCGCCGACCCACTTCTGCTTCAACATCGAAGCGGCCCATTGGCCCACGCAGAAGATCCACAGCGAACGTCTGTCGATTTCTTCGGGGGTGACGCCGCACAGCTATGTCGATCCGCGCAGCGGCAACCGCTTCGTGCGCTTCGATGCCGCACCCGGCCCGTTGAGCGTGCAGTACAAGGCCGAAGTCGAGGTGCACACGCTGCCCCCCGACGCCTCGCTGCGCGAGCTGCCGGTGGCCAAGGTGCCGGACGAGATCTTTCCCTATTTGCTCGCCACGCGTTATTGCGAATCGGACGTGCTGTGCAACGAGGTGGTCCGCATGTTCGGCAACCACCCGACAGGTTACGCCCGCGTGCGCGCGATCGAGGAGTGGATCCGCCACGAGATCCAGTACAAGCCGGGCAGCACCAACTCGAACACGACCGCGCAGGAAGTGTTCGAGCAGCGCGCCGGCGTCTGCCGCGACTTCGCGCACCTGGGCATCACCTTCTGCCGCGCGCTGAACATCCCCGCGCGCATCGTGGTGGGCTATGTCTGGTTCGACGAGCCGCCGCAGGACTTCCACGCGGTGTTCGAGGCGTGGCTGGATGGCAAGTGGGTGCTGTTCGACCCGACGGGAATGGCGCCGGTGGATCGGCTGGTGCGCATCGGCACCGGGCGCGACGCCAAGGACGTTGCGTTCGCCACCATCTTCGGCTCGCTGCAGATGACGCGCAAGGAAGTGATGGTGCTGGAGCACGATCCGCGCCCGCGCAACGTGCCGGTGCCGGTCCCCGCGCCCGC
>DATAGN010000427.1:0-3837 GCA_036263715.1 Ramlibacter sp. | reverse complement strand
GCCTGCCTGCAGATCGACATGTACACCACGCTGGACCGCAGCGACCTGGCCTTGGCCAGCGGCTTGGCCTTCCTGCGCGAGACCGGCGGCGACTGGCCCGAACACCCATCCGAGCAGCAGGTGCGGTGGGAGTACGAACGCACGCGCGCGGAGCTGGCCCTCCTGTCGCAACAGGAGCTGGTCGGACTTCCGCTCATGACCGACAGCAGGGCAGCCGCGACGCTCGACCTGCTCGGACGCCTCACCGTGCCGGTGTTCTTCACCAACGCCGGGCTCTACGCCTTGCTCGCGTGCCGCACCGTCTCGCTGATCCTGCAGGTCGGCAACAGCGACGTGGCCGCAGCCGCCTACGTGCGCCTCGGGCTGGTGGCCGGGCGGCTCTTTCGCGACTACCGCACCGCCTTCGAGCTGTGCGACGTCGCCCGCCAGCTGGTGGACGAACGCGGCCTGGCGCGCCTGCGCCCGGTGGTGTACTTCATGTTCGGCAACATGGTGATGCCCTGGACCCGGCACTACCGCGAAGGGCGGGACCTGATCGCCGCAGCCTTTCGCGAGGCGCGCGACACGGGCTACCTGTACTACGCGACCCTTTGTGCCAACGGGCTGTCCGCCAACCGCTTTGCCGCGGGCGACTCCCTGGCCCTGATCCAGCAGGAGGCCGAGGAACGGGTGGCCTTCGGGCGCTCGGTGCAGTTCGAGTCGCTCACCGACGTGCTGCGTGCGAACCTCGCCCTGGCGCGCATGCTGCGCGGCCTGAACCCACGTTTTGGCAGCCTTGACGGCGCCGACTTCGACGAGGTCCAGATCGAGCAGCGCTACGCCCGCAAGGCCGCGATGGTGCAGTTCATGTACTGGACCGTCAAGCTCAAGGCCTGCTACTTCGCGGGCGACCTGGAAGGTGCACGCGCGGCCGAAGCGCACCTGGAGCGCCTCTTCCCGAACAACCTGACCACGGTGCATCCAGTGGAGTACCGCTTCTTCGGAGCACTCGTGCGCACCGCCAGCTGCGACGGTGCCAGCGAGGGCGACCGCGCGCTGCATCTGGCAGCCGTTCGGGCGCACCAGGACTACCTGGACGAGTGGGCGCAAAGCTGTCCGGAAAACTTCGAGGGCTGCGCCGCGCTGGTCGCCGCCGAGGTGGCCCGGCTGTCCGGGGAGCACCTGGAGGCGATGCGCCTGTACGACCGTGCGATCCGGGCGGCCCGCGACAGCGGCTTCACCCACGTCCAGGCGATGGCGCACCAGCTGGCCGCCGGCTGCCACGCCGCCCAGGGGCTCACCAGCAGCAGCGAGCTGCACCTGATGAAGGCGCGCGAGAGCTACCTGAAGTGGGGTGCGGACGGCAAGGTGCGGCAACTCGACGCCCTGCACCCTCAGCTGGCGCGCACGGCCGCACCGGTGCAGCCCTCCACCAGCATCGGCACTGCCCTCGAGAACCTGGATCTCAGCACGGTCATGGAGATCTCGCGCGCGGTGTCCGGCGAGATCGTGCTGGACAAGCTGATCGCCACGCTGCTGCGCACCGCGATCCAGCAAGCCGGGGCCGAGCGCGGGGTCCTGATCGTGCCGGGGGACCCGCAGCCACGCATCGAAGCCGAAGCGGTGCTGCACGGCGAGACGGTGCAGGTGGACCTGCACGAGGCTGCGCTGGACGACCAGACGCTGCCCGCATCCATCGTGCGCTACGTGCTGCGAACAAAGGAGGCCCTCCTCCTCGAAGACGCCGGCACCCACCAGGCGTTCGCGGCCGATCCGTGCGTGCGACGCAGCCACACCCGCTCGGTGTTTTGCCTGCCGCTGCTCTCCAAGGCCAAGATCAGTGCGATCCTGTACCTCGAGAACAACCTGGCGCCCGGAGTCTTCCTGTCCGGCCGCGCCGAGGTGCTCAAGATGCTCGCCTCGCAAGCGGCCATCGCGCTTGAAAATGCCCGCCTGTACCGCGACGTCGCGGAGCGCGAGGCCCGCATCCGCCGGCTGGTGGACGCCAACATCATCGGCACCTACATCTGGAAGGTCGACGCGAACGGCGCGGCAGATGCGCCCCTGGTGGTGGAGGCGAACGACGCCTTCCTGCGCATGGTGGGGTACGACCGTGCCGAACTCGCCGAGCACCCGCTGACCCGCGACGCGCTGTTGGCGCCGGCGTCACGTGCGGAGGATGCGCGCATCATGGCGCTGGTGCGCGAGCACGGAAGCGCATCGCCCGTCGAGCAGGAATTGCGGCGCAAGGATGGCGCGAGCTTGCCGGTGCTCGTGGGACTGGCGGCATTCGACGAGCGCCGCACCGAGGGCCTGGCCTTCGTGGTCGACCTGACCGAGCGCAAGCAGGCCGAAGTGCAGGCCCACGAGAACGAGCGCCGCTACCGCGAAGTGGAGGCCGCCCTGGCCCACGCGAGCCGTGTCGCCACCATGGGCCAACTGACGGCCTCGATCGCGCACGAGGTCAGCCAGCCGATCTCCGGCATGATCACCAACGCGCAGACTGCCCTGCGACGGCTGGCCACCGAAAAAGCGGCCGCTTCGTCCGTGTACCTGCCGCTGGAGCGGATCGTGCGCGATGGGACGCGTGCCCGTGAGGTCATCCAGCGCATCCGGGCCATCGTGCGCAAGGCGCCGCCGCGCCGCGACACGGTCGACATCAATGACGCGGCGCGTGAGGTGATCGAGCTCACCAGCGCGCAGGCGCGCAAGGGACGCGTCACCGTGAGCACCGCCCTGGCGCCCGACCTGCCCCCCGTGCTGGGAGACAAGGTGCAGCTTCAACAGGTGATCCTCAACCTCGCGGTCAACGCGGTCGACGCGATGCGCGAGGTCCCGGACGGGCCGCGGCAGTTGCGGGTCAGCACGGCGCACCGCGAAGGCGAAGGAGTGACGCTGTCGGTCGAGGACACCGGGCCCGGCATCGATGCGGAGCGGCTCGCACGCGTGTTCGAGGCCTTCTACACCACCAAGAGCCAGGGCTTGGGAATGGGGCTGTCCATCTGCCGCTCCATCGTGCAGGCCCACGGCGGCAGGCTCTGGGCCAGCCCGGGTGCCGAGCGCGGAACGGTGTTCCGGTTCACCCTGCCAGTGCTACGCCAGGCAGGAGACGAAAAGGCTCCTGCGCAGTTCGGACACTGAGCCGATGCCTGCTCGCGCGACCGCCGTCGCACAACGCAGCGGTGAGCGCGCCCAGCTAAAGGAGCTTGAACAGGTGCGGCAGCCCGTCGCTCTTGGGCTGTGCCGGCAAGCGCTGCAGGCCTGCGTGCAAGCCGATCCTGGTTGTCCTCACGCACCTGCCCGACGAGACCGTGCAGGCGCCTACTCAAGGAATCGGCGCGCGTCCAGGGCCGCCATGCAACCGCTGCCGGCACTGGTGATTGCCTGCCGGTACACATGGTCCTGCACGTCCCCGGCGGCGAACACGCCGGGCACGCTGGTCATCGTGGCGAATCCGTCCAGGCCCGCCCGCGTCCGGATGTAGCCGTTGCTCATGGCGAGCTGGCCGAGAAAGATTTCGGTGTTGGGCTGGTGTCCAATTGCGATGAAGCAGCCCTGCAGCGACAGGTCCTCGGTCGCACCCGTGCGCTGCTCGATCAACCGCACGCCGGTCACGCCGGTGGCGTCGCCCAAGACTTCCTCGACGGTGCAAAACAGCTTGAGCTCGATCTTGCCCTCGGCCACCCGCTGCATCACCTTGTCCACCAGAATCGGTTCGGCTCGGAAGGTATCGCGCCGGTGCACCAGGTACACCTTGCGCGCCAGCTCGGACAGGTACAGCGCTTCCTCCGCCGCCGTGCTGCCACCACCGACCACGCAGGTGACCTGGTCACGGTAGAAGAAGCCGTCGCAGGTGGC
>DATAGN010000426.1:0-2716 GCA_036263715.1 Ramlibacter sp. | reverse complement strand
CGGGTTCATGCCCGCGGCCACGTACTTCATGCCTTCGCGGATGATGGCCTGGGCCAGCACCGTGGCGGTGGTGGTGCCGTCACCGGCGATGTCGCTGGTCTTGGAAGCGACTTCCTTGACCATCTGCGCGCCCATGTTCTGCAGCTTGTCCTTCAGCTCGATTTCCTTGGCCACGGACACGCCGTCCTTGGTCACGGTGGGGGCGCCGAAGGAGCGCTCGAGCACCACGTTGCGGCCCTTGGGGCCCAGGGTCACCTTGACCGCGTTGGCCAGGATGTTCACGCCGTCGACCATGCGGGCGCGGGCGTCACCGCCGAAAATCACGTCTTTTGCTGCCATTGTTTGTTTCCTCTATCTGATGAATTCGGGTGGAGAGACTGGACTCAGGCGACCTTCTTCAGGCCGGCGCTGGCGCCGCCTTCGATCACGGCGAACAGGTCGTCTTCCTTCATGACCAGCAGCTCTTCGCCATCGACCTTGACGGTCTGGCCGGAGTACTTGCCGAAGAGCACGCGGTCGCCCACGGACACGTTCAGGGCGACGGTCTCACCCTTCTCGGTCTTGCGGCCGGGGCCCACCGCCAGGATCTCGCCCTGGTCAGGCTTCTCGGCAGCGTTGTCCGGAATCACGATGCCGGAGGCCGTCTTGGTTTCTTGCTCGAGGCGCTTGACGATCACACGGTCGTGCAGGGGGCGAAGCTTCATTGCATCTCCTTCAATGGATACAGGGTTGACGTCGAAGAGCGCGAACTAAGTTAGTCAGCGCTCATGAACTGGTCGTGGAGGGGGTGGTTGGCAGCTCTGCTGCTAGCACTCAGCTCCAACGAGTGCTAATGATAAGGGGTTTCTTGTCGGTTTCAAGCGGGGCGGCGTGTAAGCGGCGGACCACAGCCGCCGTTTTCGCGATGCGCGCCGCGCCGAAAGCCGCAAACAGGCTGACGACGCGAGGTCGGCAGCCCAGCCGGGGCCGATGCCGTTCAGGCGCGCTGCATGGCGGCGTCGGCAATGTCCTGGACCGCGCGGCCGCCCGACGCGTCCAGCACCTGGTCCGCCTTCGCCTGTTCCGCCTCGGAGTGCGCATCCACCATCACCAGATGGAGGCTGCGGCTCACGGGCTGCTTGAAGTTCTCCTCGTAGGGAACCTCCGGGCCGGCAAGCACTGCCTTGGGACGCCCGCCGTGCGTCGTGACGCCGTTGCCGATGACGAAGTTGCCTTCGCCGGGGCCCGATTCGGTTTCGAGCACCCGCAGCTCGAGCGCGCCATGTTCGAAGCCGGCGCCCACCAGCTGGTTCACCGCGGCTGCCGCCGCCTCCAGGGAGTCGAAGCTCCTGACCACCACAAAATCGTCCATGCAGCCATTGTGCGAACGCACCGTGCACCGGTCTGTAGGCGCAAGCGGGACGCTCCGGCGCGGCCGCGACCCACGCGCGTCAGTCCGCGCAGACTCAGGCGCTGCCCTCGGCGGCACGAGCCGGATGGCGACGGCGGAACATGCCGTAGCCATCCATCTCGAGCACCTGCTCCCCGTTCTGGTTGAACATCTGCCAGCGCGACCGCACGATCCCCGTGTCGGGGCGGCTGCGCATCTCCCTGGACTCGGTGATCGTGTGCCGCAGCGACAGGACGTCGCCCGGATACACGGGCTTGAGCCACTTCAGGCTTTCGAGGCCCGGTGAGCCCAGGCTGGAAGAATGCCTCAGCATGTTGTCGACGGTCAGCCGCATCGCGAGCGCGCAGGTATGCCAGCCGCTGGCGCATAGACCACCGAAGAGTGACTTGCGGCCGGCTTCCTCGTCCAGGTGGAAGGGCTGCGGGTCGAACTGGCCGGCGAACGCCTTGATCTCTTCGGCGGTCACCGAGATGGTCCCGAGCTCGCGCACGCTGCCCGCCTGCAGGTCTTCCCAGTAGATGCTCACCGTCATTCAGCGGCCTCCGGAGATCTCGACCAGCGACATCGTGGTGTAGCTGGACTCCGGCGAGAGCAGCCAGACGATCGCGTGCGCCACTTCCTCCGCCGTGCCTCCACGTTGCATCGGCACCAGGTGCGCGAGGTCGCGGACGCGATGGGGCAGGCCGCCGGACGCATGGATGTCGGTCTCGATCAGGCCGGGCCGCACCGCGTTCACGCGGATGCCTTCAGCCGCGACCTCCTTCGCCAGGCCGATGGTCATGCTGTCGATCGCCCCCTTGGCGGCGGCGTAGTCGACGTACTGCCCGGGCGCGCCCAGGCGCGCCGCGGCACTGGAGACATTCACGATCGCGCCACCTTGCCCGCCGTGGCGCGTGCTCATGCGCCGCACCGCCTCGCGGGCGCAGAGGAAGCTGCCGATCACGTTGATGTCGAACATGCGCTTGAGCCGCTGCAGGCTCATTTCGTCGACGCGCGCGGTGCGGTCGACAACGCCGGCGTTGTTGACCAGTGCGGTGAGCCGGCCCAGCTTCGCATCGACCTGTTCGAACATCCGAAGCACCTGCTGTTCGTCGGCGACGTCGGCCTGGACCGCCAGGGCCTTGCCGCCGGACCGCTCGATGCTGCGCACGACCTCCCCGGCCGCTGCTTCGTCGCGCGCGTAGTTCACGGCCACCGCGTAGCCCTTGCGCGCGGCGAGCAGTGCCGTGGCCGCGCCGATGCCGCGGCTGCCTCCGGTGACCAACAGCACTTCGTCCACTCGCTTCTCCACTGCCGCGTTGCGCAGCGGCGCGCCTGCCATTAGAT
>DATAGN010000425.1:0-4529 GCA_036263715.1 Ramlibacter sp. | reverse complement strand
CCGGCCTTGTGCGCCGGGCAAGGCCGCGCGTACAGTGACGATCCACCCCATGCAACCCCGCATCACCCTCATCACCCTGGCCGTCGACGACCTCGAGCGCGCGTTGCGCTTCTACCGCGACGGACTCGGGCTGCAAACGCCCGGCATCGTCGGGCAGCAGTTCGAACATGGCGCCGTCGCCTTCTTCGACCTGGCCCATGGCCTGCGTCTCGCCCTGTGGCCGCGCGCGAGCCTCGCGCACGACGCCGGCCTCCCCATCGGCCCGCGCAGCGCGACCGAGTTCTGCCTGGCGCACAACGTGGCAGCGCGCGAGGAAGTCGATGCGGTGATGCAGCAAGCGCAACGCGCCGGCGCCCAGGTCGTCAAGCCGGCGCAGTCCACCTTCTGGGGTGGCTTCGCCGGGTTCTTCCAGGACCCGGACGGGCATCTCTGGGAAGTCGCCTTCAATCCCGACATGCTGCCCTCCTGACCCATGCTCTTTGCCGTCATCTTCCGCGACAAGCCGGACCAGGGCGCGCTGCGTTCGCAACTGCTGCCCGCGCATATCGCCTGGCTCGACCAGGTGCGCGACACGGTCCGGGTGGGCGGGTCGCTGCGCACCGAGCCTGGCATCGTCCCGATCGGCGGCCTGTGGATCGTGGAAGCCGCAAGCAAGGACGAGATCGACCGGCTGATGCGTGCGGACCCGTTCTTCACGGGCGGCCTGCGGGCGAGCTGGGAAATCCTGCATTGGTCCAAGGCCTTCGAGGACAGGACGGTGCCGGTATGAACGACGACCTTCCCCCGCTGCCCGAAACGCCGACAGGTCGCTATCGCCACTACAAGGGCGGCGAGTACGAGGTGATCGGCGTCGCGCGGCACAGCGAAACGCTGGAGCCGCTGGTCGTGTACCGCCCGCTCTACAACGCCAGCGGCCTGTGGGTGCGGCCGCATGCGATGTTCTTCGGGGACGTGGTGGTGGACGGGGTGAAGTGCAGGCGCTTCGAACCCGCGTAGCAGTAGCATGGAAGGACCATGAGCGCATCCCAACGCCGCAGCGCGGCCCACCACTTCCTCGACGGCCTGGTCGAAGCCGGCATCGAGCACCTCTTCTCCAATCTCGGCACCGACCACGTCTCGCTGATCGAGGCCATGGCGCAGTTCCGGCGCGAAGGCCGGCCGCAGCCCAATGTCGTGCTCTGCCCGCACGAGAACGTGGCCATCCACATGGCCGGCGGCTATGCCGCCGTCACCGGTCGCGGCCAGGGCGTGATGGTGCACGTCGACGCGGGCACGGCCAACGCGGCGATGGGCATGCACAACCTCTTCCGCTCGCGCTGGCCGGTGTTGCTGATGGCCGGCAAGTCGCCGCACACGCTGCGCGGCGAACTGCCCGGCTCGCGCGACAACTACGTGCACTTCGTGCAGGACCCCTTCGACATCGCCAGCATCGTGCGGCCGTACGTCAAGTGGGAATACTCGTTGCCCACCGGCGTGGTGGCCAAGGAGGCGCTGCGCCGCGCACACACGGTGATGCAAAGCGACCCGCCGGGACCGGTTTACCTGACGCTGCCGCGCGAGACGCTGGCCGAGGAATGGGACGACGCGCAGGTCGCGAGCTTCCCGGCCGAACGCTTCGGCCCCGTGCTCGCCGGCGGCATCCCCGCCGCGGCGGCGCAGGAGATCGCACGCGCATTGCTGCAGGCCAGGAAGCCCGTCGTCATCACCTCCTATCTCGGTCGCAAGCCGCAGGCGGTGGACGCGCTTGAGGCGCTGGCCATGGAGTGCGGCATCCGCGTGCACGAGTTCATGCCCACCACGATGAGCGTCTCGCGCGAGTCGCCCTGCTTCGGCGGCTTCGATGCGAACCAGGCACTCGCCGGCGCGGACCTGTGCCTGCTGCTCGATGTCGACGTTCCGTGGCTGCCGAAGTTCACCAAGCCGGAGGCCGGCACGCGCTTCATCCACATCGACGTCGATGCGCTCAAGCAGGACTTTCCGATGTGGGGCTTCGCCAGCGACCTGCGCCTGCAGGCCGACTGCGCCGCGGCGCTCGCCGACATCCTGCAGGCGGTGCGCGCGCAGGCCGGCGAGGGCTTCCGCGCGCAGGTGCGCGAGCGCATCGCGACGTGGGCACAGGATGCCCAGGCGCGTCTCCAGTCCGTCGCGGCCGCAGGCTCCAAGGCCGGCAGCAGCAATGCCATCAACCCTGCCTACGTCTGTGCCGCCGTGAGCGGCGCCATCGGGCAGGACGACATCGTCGTCAACGAAGCGATCCGCAACGCGCCCGCGGTGCTGAACCAGATCCGCCGCACCCGGCCCGGCACCCTGCTCGGTTGCGCGGGCGGTGGCCTGGGCTACAGCGGCGGCATCGCGCTGGGCGCGAAGCTCGCGAGCCCCCAGCGCCGCGCGGTGCAGGTGGTGGGCGACGGCGGCTTCCACTTCTCGACGCCCACGTCTGTGTACGCGGTGGCGCAGCGTTATGCGCTGCCGATCCTGACCGTCGTGCTGGACAACGGCGGCTGGCAGGCCGTCAAGGAGGCGGTGCTGCGCGTCTACCCGAACGGCGAAGCCGCCGAGGCCAACCAGTTCCAGGCACAGCTCGGGGGCGAGGTGCGCCGCTTCGACCAGGTGGCGCAGGCCTTCGGCGCCCACGGCGAGCACGTCAGCGAACCGGGCGAACTCGAAGCGGCGTTGCAGCGCTGCGTGCAGGCCGTGGACGGCGGCCGGGCGGCCGTGCTCCATGTGAAAGTGGGCTCTCTCTGAGGACCAGCATGAACCGCAAACCCTTCCTCCAGTTGTTCGCGGCCGCAGCGCTTGCCGTGGCCGGCCTGCCCGCCTTCGCGCAAGGCGCGGCGGCCGCGTACCCGAACAAGCCGATCCGGATCGTCGTGGGCTACGCGCCCGGCGGCAACAACGACATCATCGCGCGCCTGCTCGCGCAGAAGATGCAGGAGGGCCTGGGCAAGGAGGTGGTGGTGGAGAACCGCCCCAGCACCGCCGCCATCGTGGGCAGCGTGGCCGTTGCGAATGCCGCGCCGGACGGCTACACGCTCCTCATGGGCGCCAGCGGCCCGATCGTCTTCAACCCTGCGCTGTACGACAAGCTGCCGTACAACCCGGTGAAGGACCTGGTGCCGGTGTCGCTGGTGGGTACCTTCCCGCTGGTGCTGTCGGTGGCCGCCAACGCGCCGTTCCGCAACCTGGGCGAACTGGCCGAGTACACGAAGAAGAATCCCGAGAAGTCCAACTACGGTTCCAGCGCCGCGTCGTTCCGCCTGGTGACCGAGCTGCTCAAGAGCAAGACGGGCATCCGCGCGGAGCACATCCCCTACAAGGGCAGCATGGAGTCGGTCAACGGCGTGGCGTCTGGCCAGGTCACCATGACGCTGGTGGACGCGGGGCCGGCGATGGGGCCGATCAAGGGCGGCCTGCTCAAGGGCCTGGCGGTCACCTCGCGCAACCGCATCGCGGCGCTACCGGACATCCCGACGATGGCCGAACAGGGCGTGGACCTCGACATCACCTTCTGGAGCGGCCTGCTCGCGCCCGCCGGCACACCCAAGCCGATCCTCGACAAGCTCGCGGCCGAAGTGCAGCGCATCCTGAAGCTGCCGGACGTGCGCGCGCGCATGCTGGCGCTGGCGATCGAGCCGGTGGGCTCCAGCCCGGAGGAGTTCACCAAGGTGATCGCCACCGAGATCCCGCTGTGGACGGGTGTCGCTCGCGCCAACAACATCAAGGCCGACTAGGAGCCCGCGCGGCAGCGGAGCCGTCCTACATGACGCGCCGCGCGGCGCGCCGAAGATACCGGCAGAACAACGCGAGGACACCATGGCGCTGCCGCACGCAAACCACCTGGACGTGATCAACATCGGGCCGCTCGGCGAGGAGCTGCACGGGCAGGTCAGCACCAGCCTGATCAAGACCGATCGCATCCAGCTGCTGCACCTGGTGCTGTCGGCGCACCAGGACATGCCGCAGCACCACGTGGACGACGAATGCACGATCCAGTGCCTCGAAGGCGAGGTCGAGGTCGTCATGGGCGCGGGCGTGCGCAAGCTGCGCGCGGGCAATGTCGTCGTGCTGCCGGCGGGGCAGCAACACGGGCTGCGCGCGCGCACCGAGTCGGCGGTGCTGGTCACGCTGCTGCTGCACGGCGGCGATGCGGGCGACCAGGGCGGGGCCGGCAACCGGCGCGACCCGGACAAGGACACACCGACACGACCATGAAACAGCAACAACAGCCGGCCGACGCCGCCCCGGACCTCGTCCACGACGAAGCGGCCTCCCGCTACGAACTGCGCATCGACGGCCAGGTCGCCGCGAAAGCCGAATACCGCCGCGAAGGCGATGCGCTGCGCTTCACGCATACCGAGGTGGACCCGGCCCGCGAGGGCCAGGGGCTGGGCTCGCGCCTGGCGGCCTATGCGCTCGACGACGTGCGCACGCGGGGGCTCAAGGCCATTCCCTCGTGCCGCTTCATCGCCGGCTATATCGCGCGCCACGAGAAGGAGTATGGCGCGCTGGTGCGGGACTGAAAAAAGGCC
>DATAGN010000424.1:0-17583 GCA_036263715.1 Ramlibacter sp. | reverse complement strand
AACCACATGCAGCAGCAGTGGTCCTCGGTCGCGGAAAGCACCGTCATCGACGGCCCGCCGATCTTCAGGCGGACCGTGTCACCCATCTCGAAAGGGACTTCTTCGTTCACGCGGTGCATTCTCTGCAGGCGCGGCGCCGCCTTCGTAGGACGAGGGAGCGACTGAACCCCGGCGATGTTTACGGCCGAGGTGCTGCGCACAAGCTGCGGTTGAAGCGGACCTGCGGCAGGAAGGCATCCGCCCACTCGCGCTCCAGCGGCGGGAAGTGCACGTCGCCGGCGAGCAGGCGGTCGAGCGGCTTCAAGGTGGCGGCGCAGGCCGCAGCGCGGCCGGCGCGGTGTTGCGCGAGCGCGAGGTCGTTGCGGACCTCGGCATCGGTCATCCACCACAGGGAGCGGCCGCAGCGCGCGAGCACCTGTTCCAGCCGCGCCGCGGCATCCGGGTAGCGGCGCGCGCGGTAGTCCACGAGGAAGCGCGCACGCTCGGCCTGCACCGCATCGTCCGCGCATGCGGGCGGCCGCGGGTGGTAGTCGCCCTCGAAGTGGGCGCGGGCCCCGCAGAACGCGCGGCAGGCCTGGCGGGCAGTGTCCGTCGCGGACAGCGGCGCGACGTGGATCGCCGCTGCCTTGCGGTCGAAGCGCAGCACGCAGTTGTCTTCCAGCGTCGCGCGGCCCCGCACGATGCGGCCATCCAGTCCGCAGCTGTGGCCGTTGGCGCCGAGCGTCTCGAGCGTGAAGGCGCCGTCGGGCTCGATCTTCAGCGTGCCCCAGCCGCCCGTGGTCACGTAGGTGCCTGCGGCGGGCTGCTGCTGCGCGAGTGCCGATGCGGGGGTGAGCAATACCGCTGCGAGGAGCAGGGGGAGGGTCGCAACCATGGCGTCGACTGCTGTTGAGCTACGATCCGATCGTTCTGGATATTGGCAGGAGTGCCGGATGCTTCGTTCGTGGTCGCGCCATTGTGCGCTGGTGGTGCTGGTATTCCTCGCAGCGTGTGGCGGCGGCGGGGGCGGTGACGCCGGCCCGAGCGTGCCTGCCCCGAACGCCTCGACCGGGCAGGCCG
Source organism: Ramlibacter sp. (assembly GCA_036263715.1). Classification (GTDB taxonomy): domain Bacteria; phylum Pseudomonadota; class Gammaproteobacteria; order Burkholderiales; family Burkholderiaceae_C; genus Ramlibacter. The sequence goes on along the minus strand of DATAGN010000424.1, from coordinate 16,524 downwards.
CCGTCGGTGCGCCGATGTCCAACGCCGCGCTGGTGTTCCTGAGCCTCACGAATGGCGCGCGGATGCAAGGCATGGCGGATGCGCAAGGCAACTTCATGGTGCCGGCCGAACTGCGGCCACCGGTGCTGGTCAAGGCGACATCGGCGAACAGCGCATTCGCGTATTTCGGCTACCTTCGCGAGCAGGGCCAGCACGTGGCGGTGAACCCGGTGAGCACGACGCTGATCGCGGTTGCGGCAGACCGGCATCCCTCGTCGGTCGCAGCCCCATTGACGGACCAGCAACTCGCCACCGGCCGCGCGGCCGTGGCGACCGCCTTCGGGCGGGTGCTCGCCGCCACGAACGTCTCCGCGGCGACGGATTTCCTGGCGGCCAGGTTCGCCACCAACCACACCGGACTGGACCTGGTGCTCGACTCGATCGGCGCCCAGCTGAACGCGGACGGATCGGTGTTGTTGACGAACAAGATCAGCGGGGCCCGGCAGACCGTGCGGGCCGGCTCGGTGGCGCCCTTGCCTTTCGACGCGAACACCGCCGCGCAGATGAATGCGCTGCCGATCGCGTTGTGTGCCGGGACCCTCGACGGCTTGGGCAGCCAGGCCCTGGCCACCGAGACACGCGCCTACGGGGCGACGTTCCTCGACTCCGGCCGGTCGCTGTCGACGTACATGGCCCTGATGGCCTCGGCCGGAGCCGGCGCTGCATTCACGCTGGCGATGCCGGTGTTCATCGGCGTGGATGCAAACGGGAACCTGGCGTTCTCGGCCATGCAGGTCAACACCGCTTCCGGGCAATACATCTCCGACACGGTGCTGACGGTGAACCGCAACGCCGACGGGCGCTGCGTGATCGTGGGCAACCGCTACCCTTTCCAGGTGAGTGTCCAGCCGGCCATCAAGCAGTTGATCCGCGTCGACGGGCTCAAAGGCCTGGCCAACAACGAGGTGGTGCCGGCCGTGAACGGCCTCGAGATCCAGGTCGGAGCTCCTGACAACGCCAGCGCGGTGAACACCACGACCGGCGCACCGGATGGACAGCAGATCCGCTCCGCGCGGGTCGACCTTTGTGCACCAGACGGTACGTGCGTGAAGCTCGCCACGCTGCGCTCGCAGAACAAGCCGACCAACAGGGGGACGCTGCGGATCGACGGCAGCCCCTACGCTTTCATGGACATGATGCCGGCGCCGCAGCTCGAGCTGGTGACCGGGCTGGCGAATCCGGTGCGGATCACGTTCTTCGGCAGCGATGCGGCACCTGAGGCACCGGATGACGACACCGGGCGCGTGGACGCACCGCTGTTCGCGAAGGTGCCTGGTGCGATGTTCACCCCCGCGGAGTTCGCCGCCGTCGCGATGCCGAGCGTGCGCAATCCGCAGTACCTGCAGTCCTTCGAGGACCGGCCCAGCGTGGAGTTCGATGCCGGCTCCAGCACGCTGGGCGCGGCCGTCTTCCTGGCCACCGCGCCGAATCAGCCGCTGAAGAGCGTGCGCGTGACCGTGTTGCAGCCGGGCACCGGAAGCATCACGGCGCCTGCGAGCGCGGACTACCGGGACGCCAGTTACCGTTCGCTCACGCTGGGGGCGCGCATTCCGTCCCGCGCGGGGACGATCCAGACCAAATACCTCTGGGCACCAGGATCCCCGGGTTCGTATTGATGGGCGGCAGGTTGGGGCGCGGCAAACCTGTCTGTGCCTCCATGCTGGATGATCGGCCCATGAAGACCCTCACCCTGCTCATCGCCACCACGCTGCTCGCCGGCTGCGGCTGGTTCGACCGCAAGGTCACCGCCAACATCACGGGCCACTCGGTGGCCTGCATCGACGGCGTGCGTTACCTGCAATTCCCCAGCGGGGTGACGGTGCAATACGGCCAGGATGGCCGCGTGCGCAGCTGCTGACCGGCAGCGCCTGGGCGCTCAGCGCTGCTGCATCTGGCGCGCGGCCAGCAGCATGCGCGTCAGGCGCCCCTTGCGCGGCGAGGGATCGGCCGCGGCGCCAGGCACTTGCGGTCCTTGCGGCACGCCGCCTTCGGCGCTGCCGGAAATCGCTCCCAGGCACCCGGCCTGCGCCGCCGCCGCGGGCTGCGCTGCCAGGGTGCGAGGAGTCTTCTTGTTGCCCGTTCCGTCCATGCCACCATGATCGGTGCATGCGCGTCGCGCCGCCAGGGATCGAAGTCGGCGCGTCGGCGTGGGCGTGGCTTGGGCGGGGACTGCAGGCGACATCCTGCACGGCCGTTTCCCCGCCAGCTCGGCCGTTGGTAGGAGTCGACGGCTTTTTGCGCTTGGCTGACACCGGCCGTGGCTCATGCAGCCAAGGTTCGCTACCATCGGTACTGCACCATGAGCCCCGAGCCCCTCCTCGTCCTGGACCCCGAAGTGAAGCCGCCGTACTTTCGCGTGCCGCGTGGCCGCAGCGGCGTGGGCTCCCAATCGGCCCTGGAAACGCTCAAGGCCGACCTGGAGCGCATCGAGCGCGCCAAGGCGGCTTATGCCGAGCTGTTCCAGCAGCTCGGGCAGGCCCTCACGCGGCACTGAGCCGCGCCGCACCTTCAGGTGCCGCGACCCCAGTAGCCGCAGTAGCGGCGCGCGATGAACTGCAGGTTGCCCGCGTAACCCGGCCAGTTCTCGTACCCGGGCAGCTTGAACTCCTTTTCCGCGGTGTCCCAGCACTTGCCTTCCTGCGCCAGCTTCTTCATCTCGGCCGACGCCGTCTGCAGCAGCTGCAACTGGTCGGCCACGTCCTTCTTGGTGCCCAGGCGGTCGTTCGGGCCCGGGTGGCCGGGGATGTAGCGGTCCCAGTCCAGCGTCATGACGCGCTTCATGAATTCCTCGGTCTCCACCGGATAGAAGTCGATCATGCCGCGCCCCGGCACCTGCCCCACCGGAATGGTGTCGACGATGAAGGCGAGCTTCTCGCGCGGCAGCAGCATCACGATGTTGGAGTCGGAGTGGTTGGCGCCCAGATAGCGCAGCTCCAGCGTGGTGCCGCCCAGCGTGAGCGTGCGGCCTTCGTCGCCGAACACTTCGTCCGGCAGCGGCGTGTGCGGGTCGTTGATCGGCGCCAGGCGTTCTCGCACGCGGCGGTGGGCCACGATCGTCGCGCCCGCGTCCTTGAACGCCTTGCCGCCGGCGATGTGGTCGAAGTGGTGGTGGCTGTAGACCAGGTAGCGGATCGGCTGCTGGGTGACGCTGCGGATCGCCTCCACGTACTGCTGGCCGCCGGTGGGACGGCCATAGGCCACGGGGTCCGTCGCGATCACGCCGGCCGCGGTGACCACGAACATGGCCTGGTGGTTGCCGTTGCGGAACACGTACACGTTGTCGGTGCCGTCGACCCGCGTCACGGCGATGGCGGGCCGCGGTGCCTGCGCCGGCGCAGCCGCGGCGGGCGCCGGGGCCGAGGGCGCTTGCGCGCTTGCCAGCAGGGGCAGCGCGAGCAGCAGGAAAAGCATCTTCTTCATGGTGGCGGTCACTCCAGGTTTTCGTGGTGCGCGGAGGCCCCGCGCTTCCAGTAGGCTGCCACGCGCATCGCTTCCTTGGAATGCCGTTTGTCCTGAGCCAGGATCGCGCGCAGGCGGGCCATCGCGGACGCCTCGCCGGCGGCCCACACGAAGCCCTCGCCCTGGGGCCACGGCAGCGACTGCACCTTGGCCAGCAGCTCCTCGGCGGTGTCCACCCAGTGCGTGTCCAGGCGGGCGGCGGTCGTGAAGTGGCGGCGGTCATGCTGCGGCGCCTGGGCCACGACGGTCACGCGCGCGCCGCGCGGCAACTCCTCCAGCCGGCGCGCGATGGCGGGCAGTGCGGTCTCGTCGCCCGCCAGCAGGTGCCAGTCGTAATCGGCCGGGATGATCATGGAGCCGCGGGGGCCCGCCACCACCAGGCGCTGGCCGGGCTGGACCTGCCGCGCCCAGTCGCAGGCGTGGCCGGGGCCGTGCAGCGCGAATTCGATCGTCAGTTCGCGCCGGTTGGCGTCGTAGCGGCGCGGCGTGTAGTCGCGCTTGACCGCGTCGTCGCCTTCGCCGAAGAACAGCTTCACGTGGTCGTCGAAGGACGCGGACACGAAGCCCTCGAGCACGGCGCCCGCGAACGTGACGGCGACGAAGCCGGGGCCGAGCGCCTCCACGCGAACGACCTCCAGGTCGCGCCGGCGGATCTCGTGGCGCACGCGCTCGACGCGGCGCAGGGAAGGGGTGGCTTGCATGGGGCTGCTATTCGTTGATAATGTCATCCATCATGCGCAAATCCGTTGACCTTGTCAACCAAAAGGCCGGCCGCCCGCCGGCCGACGACGTGCTGGAACAGATGCACGGGCTGATGCACCTCTATCGTGCGCAGCAGGTGCGCGTGCTGCGCGATGCGCCGCTGCAGGTGACGCACATGGAGATGAAGGTGCTGGGCTTCTTCGCCCGCCATCCGGGCGCCACGCAGAGCGAGCTGGTCGCGCACTCGGGCCGCGACAAGGGCCAGCTCGCGCGCCTGGTGGCCGGCCTGCGCGAGCGCGGGCTGCTGGATGCGCAGGCCGACGAGGGCGACCGCCGCACGGTGCGCCTGCAGCCCAGCGCCGACGGCCAGGCCGTGCACCAGGCGCTGCGTCGCCGGGCGAAGAAGCTGGCCGCCGCCGCCGTGACGGGCCTGACCGACCAGGAGCACCAGCAGTTGCGTGCCTTGCTCGATCGCGTGCGGGCCAACCTCGAAGCGGCGGGAGACGCGGACGGGTCGTAGACTTCGCGGCAGGCCACAGGAGAGCCGCCATGCCAACCAAGAGCTTCACCAGCGGCCGCATCCGCATGCGCCGCTCGTACTCGCGCCGCAGCCGCCATGCACGGTGCCAGCGCCGGCTGCGCGCGAGGTTCAGGTAGTGCATCGGGTACCAGTTCACATAGCCGGCGAGGAACTGGTCGGCGCACTGGCCGTCCAGGAGCGTGTCGATGCCCCACGCACGGGCCCGCTGGAACACCAGCGATTGCGCGACGATGCTCGCCGATCCGAAGGGCTCGTCGAAGCGATCGAGCACCTGTTGCGACTCGGCGCGAAAGTGATCGACATCCGGCGCGATGCACTCCACCCGGCGGTTCAGCTTCTCGCCGACGCTGTCGATGTAGACGCGTTCGCCCAGGCTGGACGTGTCCGCGCACCACCCGAAGGACAAGCCCGAATCGAAGCGCGCCCCGCCGCGCTCTGCCAACGCGGAAACGGCGCAGGTGATGCTGGACGAATCGATGCCGCCGCTCAGGCACGTGCCGACCGAGCCGGCGCCTTCGGCCTGTTCCGCCACCGCTGCGAAGAAGCGCTCCTGCAGGAGCTTCACGTAGGGTCGGAAGCCGGGCGCAGCCTCTGCGGCGACAGGCAATTCATAGTAGGGACGCGGTTGCAGGGCGGCTTCCGGCGTGCGCAGGTCGACCACGGCCGTGTGCGCGGGCGGGAAGGCGTACACGCCCTGGAAGAAGGTCTCGCGGCCCGCATCGGCCTCGCCGGCCAGCACGTAGTTGCTCACCACCCGCGCGTTGGGAGCGAACGGCATCACGCGCGCTTGCACCAGGGGCGCGATTTCCGAGGCGAACCAGATCCCGCCGGCAACCGGTGCATGGTAGAGGGGCCGGGAGCCGAAGCGGTCACGCGCGACGAGCAGCCGGTGGCGCGCGCGGTCGAGGAGCATGCACGCCCACACGCCGCGCATCCTGGCGAACGCATCGACGCCCCAGCGCTCATAGGCGCGCAGCAGCAGCTGATCCAGGTCGGCAGGGTCCGTGTTTCCCAGTTCCGCGGCGATCTCGGCTGCGTTGTAGATCGCGCCGTCCACGGCGACCTCCGGTGTTTCGCTGCGTGCGTGCGTCGTGCCGATCGCGCATGCCTCGCCGGCGCGCGTCAGCCGTGGCCGGCTGCCACGCGCCCCAGCAGGTGCAGCACCGAGGCGAGCCGGTGGGTCTCGGTGGACGCGCGGCCCACGCAGGCAAGGATCCCCGTCATTGGCGGGCAGTATGCCGCCGCTGGCCGGGTGCCGCCAAGCTACTGATCAGCAAACGCGGTGGCATGATGCCCCATGCCTTTTTTCCGCTTCGGCAAGAACGAAGCCGCCGCCGGCCAAGACCGCCTGCGGGTCCTCGCCAGCCAGACATCCACGGTCATCTGGAACACCGCGGCCGACGGCGCGGTGCGCAGCGCCAACCCTTCCTGGGAAGCCTTCACCGGGCAGGAGGAAACGGCGTACCGCGAATGGGGCTGGCTCGCAGCGGTGCACCCCGAGGACCGCGAACAGATGGTGCAGCAGTGGCGCGACGCAATCGGCCGCGGCGAGGTGGTGGAGCTGAGCTACCGCCTGCGCCGCCACGACGGCGAATACCGCGCGATGCTGGCGCAAGGCACGCCGGTGCTGGAAGGCGGCGAAGTGCGCGAATGGGTGGGCGTCTGCGTCGACGTAACCGAAAGCCGCCGCGCCGAAGCGGCGCTGCGCGAGAGCGAGGAGCGCTTCCGCTTCCTCGACCGCCTCGGCCAGGCGACGCGCGCGCAGACCGACGCCACCGAGGTGATGGCCACCACCGCGCGCCTGCTCGGTGAATACCTGGGCGCCACGCGCTGCGCCTACGCGGACGTCGAGGCCGACAGCAACCGCTTCACGATCCGCAACGACTGGACGGCGCCGGGCGTGGCCAGCAGCGCCGGCGTCTATTCGCTGGACCTGTTCGGGCCGCAGGCAACCTCCAGCCTGCGCGCGGGGCAGCACCTGGTGGTGCGCGACGTGGACCGCGAGCTGGGCGACGACGGCGGCGCGCGCATGTTCAACGCGATCGGCATCAAGGCCATCATCTGCGCGGGCCTCGCCAAGGGGGACCGGCTGGTCGCGATGATGGCCGTCCACCAGGCGCAGCCACGCGACTGGACGCAGCAGGAGATCAGCCTGGTCGGGGAGGTCGTCGACCGCTGCTGGGCGCACATCGAGCGCGTGCGCGACAGCGCAATGCTGCGCGAGCAGGACCGGCGCAAGGACGAATTCCTGGCGACCCTGGCGCACGAGTTGCGCAACCCGCTGGCGCCGATCAAGTACGCCATCGCCATGATGCGGCGCGCGCGCGACCAGCAGCACGCGGTGCAGGCGCAGGACGTGATCGACCGGCAGGTCAGCCAGATGGCCCGGCTGATCGACGACCTGCTGGACCTCTCGCGCATCAACCGCGGGCTGATCCAGCTGAAGAAGGAGCGCGTGTCGCTCGCCGCGATGATGCAGGCGGCGGTGGAAGTCGCGCGTCCCGCGATCGAAGCTGCGCGCCACACGCTGGAAGTGCGGCTGCCCGAGCAGGAGACCTGGATCGAAGCCGATCCGACCCGCATGGTGCAGGTGATCGGCAACCTCCTGGGCAATGCGGCCAAGTACACGCCCGATGGCGGCAACATCCGCCTGGCGGCCTGGCGCGCCGGGCACAAGGCGGTGGTGGAAGTGGCCGACAACGGCATCGGCATCCCGCCCGAGGAGCAGGGGCGCCTGTTCCAGATGTTCACCCAGCTGCACCACACGGCCAACCGCGCCAAGGGCGGGCTGGGCATCGGCCTGTCGCTGGTGAAGACGCTGGTGCAGATGCATGGCGGCACCGTCGGCGTCGCCAGCGGCGGCCTCGACGAGGGCAGCACCTTCACGGTCGAACTGCCGCTCGCGCCGGCGAACAACCCGCCTGCGCCGGAGCCGGTGCAGCAGCCGGCAGCGGCCGGCGGCCGCACCCGCGTGCTGGTGGTCGAGGACAACGCCGATGGCCGCGAGACGCTGCTGATGCTGCTGGAGCTGTTCGGCCACGAGGTGCGGGGGGCCGGCGACGGCCCGGCGGCGCTGGAAGTGGCGCAGGCGTTCGCGCCTGCGATCGTGTTGCTGGACCTGGGGCTGCCCGGCATCGACGGGTTCGAGGTGTGCCGCCGGCTGCGCGCCATGCCTGCCACGCGGGGCGCGACGATCTACGCGTTGACCGGGTGGGGGGCCGAGCGGGACCGCGAAAAGACCGCGCAGGCCGGCTTCGACGGCCACCTCACGAAGCCGGTGGAGCCCGACGCCTTGCAGGAAGTGATCGCGAGGCACTCGCCATCGTGAGCAAGCGCGGTCGGTGCGGCGTCGGCTAGTGCAACACGGCGCCGCCCTGCAGCAGCAGGTGGCGGCAGCGGCAAGCCATCGCTTCGACGCAGGCCAGGTGGTCCGCCAGTTCGCGGACGACGTCCAGTGACTCGCCCTTGGTCACGCGCCAGAGGTTATGCATCAGCTCGGTGTGGGAGATCAGGGTCATCACCCAGGGCGCTGACAAGTCCGGCAGGGAGCCCACGAGCGACCGCATCCTGTCCATGGACCGGCCCACCGCCCCGAACAGCACGAGGTCCCGCGTCCGATCCCAGTCGCTGGCAAGCTGCCCGACCTGCGACCCGTAGCTTTCGAGTTCGGCAAGCAGGTGGAACACGATCGCATTGCGGGCGGGCGAGTGGCTGGCGGACGAATCTCTGTGCATCGCACTCGTTTATAAGCGCAACCCGGCCGTCGCGGTGCCGGTGTCTTCATGCAGGCTTTACGCGCGACCGTGCAGTCCTCCCGCAGGCGCGCGATCGTGACCTGTGGTTACTTCCTCAGCAACTGGCCCGACGCTTCCGGCGCCCGGCAATTCGCGGGAAACTGGCTGACAGCAAAAGCAGAACCCCTGTGGCCACCGAATCCAACCGTCTCTTCCTGCTCTGGGCAGCGAAGCACAAGCAAGCGATCGAGCTCGAAGAGGAGCTGGCGCAGGCCGATGGTTCCGCGTCGCCCGAGCTGGTCGTGCGCGTGAGCGACGCCCAGGGCGAGGCGCTCGCGCTGCTGGCCCGCGCCAAGGAGGCTTTCAATGCGGAACTGGCGGAGCGCGGGCTCGTCGAGCTCGAATCGCTTCGCCCTTCCGCCTGAGCTGGCCGCCAGCTACGGGCGCCGGCCCGCGAACACCAGCAGCAGGTTGTTGGCCGGCATCGCATGCCGCTCGCGCAGCGCCAGGCCCGCGCGCGCGGCTTCGGCCGCGACATCCTCGATGCGGCGGATCCCCCAGGCCGCATTGCGGGCGCGCAGGCTGGCGTCGAACTGCAGGTTGCTGGGCGCCGGCGCCACGTCGTCCTCGAAATAGGGGCCGTAGGTGACCACGACGCCGCCGCTCGCGAGCTGGCGTCCGGCACCCTGCATCAGCGCCGCACACGTGTCCCACGGCGAGATGTGCAGCATGTTGGCGCAGTAGATCGCGTCACAGCCTGCAGTGGCGGCAGGCCATGCGGCTTGCAGCACGTCCAGCAGCAGGGGCGGCCGGACGTTCGCCAGCCCGGCCTGCGCGATGCGCGCGGCGATCGCGGGCAGCATCTCGCCGTCGGCGTCGGTGGGCTGCCAGGTCCAGCCGGGCAGGGCAGCCGCGAAATGCACCGCGTGCTGGCCGGTGCCGGCTGCAATCTCCAGCGCATGGCCTCGCGCGGGCAGGACCTGCCGCAGCACGGCGAGGATGGCGTCCTTGTTGCGGTCGGCGGCCGGGCTGGTGGCAAGATCGTTCATCGTCCGCACAATACGCGCATGCGCGTCACCATTGCCGAAGAGGAAGTCGAATTCACGGCCGTGCGGGCGCAGGGACCGGGCGGCCAGAACGTCAACAAGGTGTCCAGCGCGATCCACCTGCGCTTCGACATCCGGGCATCGTCCTTGCCGGCGCACGTGAAGCACCGGCTGCTGGCGTCGCGCGACCAGCGCATCACCAAGGACGGCGTGGTCGTCATCAAGGCCCAGACCGCGCGCAGCCAGGAGCAGAACAGGGCCGAGGCGCTCGCGCGGCTGGCAGAGATGGTGGATGCGGCGTCGCACGTGCCGACGGTGCGCAAGCCCACGAAGCCCACCTATGGGTCGAAGCAGCGGCGGCTGAAGGAAAAGAGCGTGCGCTCCGAGGTCAAGGCGGGGCGGGGCAAGGGTCCGCTGGAGTAAGGACCGTCATCCCCGCGGAGGCGGGGATCCAGGGCTTTCCTCAGTCGAAATCGAACAGCTCGCCGAGGAAGCCTTCCCGCTTCTTCTTCTTGTAGTAGCCGTACGGCGCCTGGCCGCCGTGGGGCACGTGGGAGGGCGGCTGCGGGTGCATGGGCTGGGGCTGCTGGTGCATGGCCGGTGCGGCCGTCCCGGGGCCGGCGCGGTCGATGATCTTGTCGAGTTCCCCGCGGTCGAGCCAGACCCCGCGGCAACTGGGGCAGTAGTCGATCTCGATGCCGCTTCTTTCGGCCATCGTGAGGTTCACGGTCTTGCAGACGGGGCAGAGCATGGGCAGTCCTGGGGTGGCAATGGCTCCATTCTCTCGCCATCCTCGCGCACGCGGGGATCCTCCACTCACTCAAGGAACAACGGAACCGGCCAGTTCCTTGCTGCGGCGTCGCACCTCGATCCATTCGGGGGAAGTCCGGATCGCGTGCTGCTGCTGCAGCGAAGGATTGCCGTCGATCGAACGCAGGAGCGCGGACAAGGCATGCAGCGATGCGAGCCGTTCGGCATCGAGCTGCGGCCCCGCGGAACTCCCCTCCACCTGCCCCAGCACCTCGGCGAGCTCGGAGCCGGGTGTCCTCTTGCCTGGCTCCCGGCCCTGCAGGTTGGCCAGGTAGTAGTCGTTGTCCGATTCGGCGAGCCGCATCAGGGCCTGCTTCAGGTCACGCAAGCGGGCCTGCGGCGAAGCCTCGTAGGCCGTCCGTTCAGCGGCGCGCGCCGACGCCGCAGGGGAGACCCACAGCGCGTGAACGCCGGCGATGGTCACCAGCCCGATCGCCGCCACCGCCGCCGCGTGGAGCCAGCCTGTCGCACCGAGCGTCCTCAGCCCCCAGTGGATGCCGAACAGGAGCCAGGGCGCCGCGATCGAGTAGCAGATCGCGATCGGCCAGTGCGCATCGCCATATTGCATCGGCGCGCCCAGCGGACGGCCATGCAGCCAGTTCGCCACGCGGTCGAGGAGCTCCATCAGTCCGGCACCCGGCAGCCCCATGAGAGGAAACACGCCCAGGCCCGAAACGGCTGCCGCCGCCAGCAGGGGCCACTTGTGCGCGTCGAACCAGTCCGCCATCGCCGTCATTCCCGATCGTATGCCGCGCTGCCTGCGTCTTCATGCGCCCGTCCCGCCGAGCGGCCGCGGCCACGGGAGGAGCGGTGGGCCACGTCGCTCGCGGCTGCGAACCCCTCCGTTAGAGTGTGGCTCAACAGGGAGCAGGAATGGCAGTGATCCAGGGCGACGGCGCGGGCAACGACCTCGCCGGCACCAGCGGCAACGACACGATCCTCGGCCACGGGGGCGACGACCGCATCACCGACGCCCGCGGTGACGACAGCATCGACGGCGGGGCGGGCAACGACGTGATCGCCCTGGACCGCAGCAACGAAGGCCTGGTAGAAGCCACCACCGAATGGGTCACCCTCGCCGGCGGCGACGGCGACGACCGCATCAGCTTCGATATCGACTGGCAGCGTTTCACGACGCGCGAGCAGGTCCTGCTCGCCAGCCTTTCGGTGAACCTCGGCGCCGGCAACGACCGCTTCTTCCTGGACACCAACCATGCCGCCGCGTGGGTCCAGCTCGGTGAAGGCCGGGACCGCGTGGAACTGGGCGAGTTCCACCTCGACGACCCGGTGGTCCACGGCTTGCAGGTGATCACCATCGCGGACTTCGCCCCGGGCGACGTGCTGGACCTCGGCGGCATGTTGATCGGCAGCGGCTGGAACCGCAGCGACAACCCGTTCGCCAGCGGCCACCTGCGCCTGCTGCAGCAGGGAGCCGACACCGTCGTCGCCGTGGACCACGACGGCGTGGACGGCGACGACCAGCGCATCGAGGTCTTCCGGCTGGTGGGCGTCGACGCAGGCGCGCTGACCGCGGCCAACTTCGCCGGCTTCGACCCTGGTCGCACGGCGATCGCGCCCCAGGCAGCCACGGGTGGCGACGCCGGTGACGTGATGGACGGCGGGGCCGGCAACGACACCCTCGCCGGCCTGGGCGGCGCGGACGAACTGCGCGGCGGCTTCGGCGACGACCGCCTCGACGGCGGTGGCGGCAACGACACGCTGGCAGGCGGCTACGGCAACGACAGCCTGGCCGGCGGCGCCGACCACGACGTGCTGGAGGACCTGCACGGCGGCGACGACACGCTCGATGGCGGCGATGGCGACGACCGCATCACGGTGCGCCACCGCCACTTCACCGACACCGAGGACGACGTGCGCATCGACGCAGGCGCCGGCGCGGACCAGGTGGTGTTCGCCATCGGCGCCGGCACGCTCGAAGCATCGCTGGGCGACGGCGATGACCGCATCACTCTGGAATCCTTCGCCACCGGCGGCGCCACGCTCACGCTCGGCTCCGGCAGCGACCTCGTCGTGCTGGACGCGGCGCTGGCGATCCAGGCGCAAGGAGCCATCGTCATCACCGACTTCGCCACGGGGGACGCCGGTGACCGGCTCGCGTGGGTGGACTTCGCGCTGTCGTGGGCGGGTGCCAGCGACGAGGCCTCCAATCCCTTCGCCGCCGGCGTCGCGGAATTGCACCAGGACGGCGCCGACACCCGCCTCGTGCTGCAACGCTGGGGCACGACCACCACGCTGGTGCTGTTCAAGGACACCGACGGGGCCAGCTTCACCGACGCGAACTTCGGCACCGACATCGACGCGCGGCCGGCCGCGCCCGTTCCGGAAACGCAGGTCGGCACGCCGGCCGACGACCTCCTGGCGGACCGCGACGGCACCGCCACCCTGGCCGCCGGCAGCGGTGACGACACCATCGACGTGTTCGTGGCCGGCCATGCACCTGTGGGCAGCGTGGACGCCGGCGAGGGCCACGACCTGCTGCGCGTCATCTACTCGGGCAACGGCGCGCCCTACCGTGCCAGCCTGGGCGCCGGCGACGACCGGGTCCGGGTCGAGGCCGTTGCCGGCCCTCTGGAGCTCACCCTCGGAGCGGGCCGCGACACCATCGAGCTGCCGCAATGGTTCCGCACCATCAACAGCAGCTTCATCACGGTGAGCGACTTCGCGGCGGGCGATGCCGGAGACCGCATCGACTTCGGCGGGTTCCTGGACACCGAACTCAGCGCCTACTGGGGCCCGGACAAGAACCCTTTCGCGCTCGGCTATGTCGAACTGCGCCAGGCCGGCAGCGACGCGGAGCTGTGGGTGGAGGGCAGCCGCGTGCTGCGCCTGGTGGGCACGACCGTCGACGCGCTCACCGCGTCCAACTTCGGCGGCTACGACCCGCACGTGCCTGCCAACGCACCGCAGGTCATCGCTGGCGATCGCTCCATCGCGGCCGGCGCCACCGATGCTGCCGTGGACACGGCACCCGACGGCATCGACCACCGGCCGCACTTCGTCTACAACTCGCCGGACGCGGGGTTCGTCAACCACGGCACCGTGTCGTCGGTGAAGACCGAGGCCTGGGGCAGGCTCACCGGCATGCTGGTCGACCACAGCGGTGCCGGGTCCGCGTTCGTCAACGCCGCCGGCGCGCGCTTCACGGTGGAAAACCGCGCGCCTGCGGGCGACCCGGTGCTGGCCGCCTCCGACCGCACCTACGGCATCTACGGCTCGCAGTTCTCGCTGGACTTCCGCAACGACGGCGAGTTCAGCGTGGCTGCGGGCGGCGGCAGCGGCTGGGGGCTGGTGACCGGGTACGACGCCTTCTGGCACCACGCCTCCGTCAACAACGGCAGCTTCACCGTGACCGCCGGCGCCGTGGCCTGGGGCGTGAGCATGGGTTTCGGCGGTGCATTCACCAACAACGGCACCTTCACCGTCTCCGGCGGCGAGCTGGCTTACGGCGTCTTCAGCGACCAGTACAGCGGCCAGTCCATCGTCAACAACGGCACCATGACGGTGACGACTTCGGGCGCGTCGCCGTGGGCCTCCATCGCGATCCTGCTGCCGGAGAACACCGCCCCTGCCGGCGGTGCGTACCACCACCGGAACACGGGCACGATCACCGCCGATTTCGCGTACTACATCTACGAGACCAACGAGCACCTGCCCGGCTTCGTCGACGTGCTGCACAACAGCGGCACCATCATGGGCGCCATCGCGCTGGCGGGCGGCGACGACATCGTCCTCAACGCCGGCCATATCGGCGGGCGCACCTTCCTGGGCGCCGGCGACGATGTCTACGACGGCACGGGTGGCACGCACGACAACTCCATCGAAGGCGAGTTCGGCAACGACCGCTTCATCGGCGGCGCCGGCGACGAGTCCTTCTTCGGCGACGGTGGCGGCGACCACATCCAGGGTGGCGGCGGCGACGACTACGTGGACGGCGGCAGCGGCAGCGACGTGCTCGATGGCGGCGAGGGCTACGACCTGCTCTCGTACTTCGACTCGCTGATGCCGGTGCGCATCGACATGGCGGCGGGCGTCGCCGACACCGCGCTGGAGCGCGACTGGTTCGCCCGCTTCGAGCAGGCGATCGGCTCGCGCGGCGCCGACACCATCCTCGGCTCCGCGGGCGAAGACGCGTTGCTGGGTTGGGTGGGCAACGACAGCATCGAGGGACGCGACGGCGACGACGTGCTGCTGGGGGGCGCCGGCAGCGACACCCTGCACGGGGGCGCCGGCAGCGACCGCTTCCTGTTCGAACGTGGCGACGGCCTCGACGAAATCGCGGACTTCGAAGCGGCCGATGCGATCGAGGTGTACGGCTACGAGGCGCACGAGAGCCTGCTGCAGGTCGGCAGCGACGTGCGCATCGGCTTGTCCGCCGGCGACGCGATCCTGGTGCGCAACGCCAGCGTCGATGCGGTCGCTGCTGCACTGCAGTTCATCGCGACGCCGCTGGACATCGGTGTTCCCGGCTACGAGCTTGAGCCGCTGCGCGCCGATGCCCACCTGGTGATCGGCGCCGGCGTCGAACACGCGCTGGGCGATACCTTCTCGCTGACGAGCCTGGACCCGCTGCCGCCGGACACCGCGGTCTTCCTGTACCGCGGGGTCGGGCTGTGGAACGCGGGCACCGTGGCCATCGTCACCACCAACGGCGACTTCCCCACCAAGGGCGTGAGCGTCGCGCCCTCGGCCGATGGCCAGCAGGTCGTCAACCGCGCGAGCGGGACGATCAGCGTGACGGCGGCCGAGGGCAATGCGGTCGGCGTGGACTTCGTGGATCGCGTCTGGAACGAAGGCACGATCCGGGTGAAGGCCGCCGACGGCAACGCGGTCGGCGTCGGCAACCTCACGCCCGACCAGTCGGTGTTCGTCAACAGCGGTTCCATCTTCGTCGAGGCGGCGCTCGGCGCGCGCGGGGTGCAGCAGCACGGCTTCACCACGAGCGGCTTCTCCGCCTATGCGAACAGCGGCACGGTGGACGTGCATGGCAGCTGGGCGAGCCGCGGCTTCGACCTGCGCTACGCCAGCCTCGCGCTCAGCACCTTCACGAACTCCGGCAGCATCGAGGCGACCGACGCGACCGCGGAGATGGACAGCGTCGGCCTGTGGATCGAGCTGGCCGGCACGGGCTCCGTCTGGAACAGCGGCACCATCACCTCCGACTTCGCGATCCGCACCTGGTCGATCACCAGCGGCGGCAACCCGCACCAGCAGTACTGGGGCCTGGACGTCCACAACAGCGGCACGCTCGCCGGACTGGTCTACCTCAGTGGCTGGGACGATGTCGTGATCAACACCGGCAGCATCACGGGCACCGTGTTCCTGGCCGGTGGCAACGACCTGTACGACGGCCGCGCCGGCACGCTGGCGGCTGCCCTGGAGGGCTACGACGGCCACGACACGCTGCTGGCGGGCAACGGCGCGGACACCATCGCGGGTGGCTTCGGCCACGACGTGCTTTCAGGTGGCGGCGGTGACGACCTGCTCACAGGCGGTGCCGGACGGGACAGTTTCCGCTTCGCGATCGGCGACGGGCACGACGTGATCGAGGACTTCGAGGGGGGCGTGCAACACGATGTGCTGGACATCTCCGGCTACACGGCCTTCGAGTCCCTGGCGCAGCAAGGCGACGACGTGCGCATCGCCTTTTCCGCGGGCGACAGCGTGCTGCTGCGGGGAATGCGCGTCGAGGACGTGCATGCGGCGATGTTGCGCTTCGGCACGTCCGCGATCCCGGCTTCGGCGATTCCCGATGTACCGGTGGCCGCCGCGGCGCCGACGGAGCCCACGTTCTCGCCGGCGCCCTTCTTCGTCATCGCCGGCACGGTCGGCGCCGACACGCTGGCGGGCACGATCGCGCCCGACGACGTGCGCGGCCTCGCGGGCGACGACCTGATCCAGGCGAGCGCCGGGAACGACCGGCTGGATGGAGGCACGCACGAACGCGGCGACACGCTGGCGTTCGCCGCTGCCAGCACCGGCGTGCAGGTGAACCTGGCCACGGACGCGGTCTTGAACGATGGCCTCGGCGGGGTCGACACCATCTCCGGCTTCGAGAACGTGCACGGTGGCAGCTTCGACGACTGGCTGGTCGGCGACGCCGGCGACAACGTCCTGCAAGGCGCAGCAGGCAACGACACGCTCGATGGGGCCGGTGGTCGCAACACCTTGAGCT
>DATAGN010000423.1:0-19308 GCA_036263715.1 Ramlibacter sp. | reverse complement strand
CTCTTGTACGGGCTGTCCGCGCGCACCACCAGGATAGTGGGCATGGAGCCGAGCCTGGTGATCGGCTGGAAGTGCTTGATCGGGTCGTAGGGCAGCTTGGCGTACAGGCTGGCGTTGATCGCGTGCGAGCTGATCGTGCCGCCCTGGATGGTGTAGCCGTCCGGCGCCGCCTTGGCGGTGAAGTCGCTGCCCATGCTGCCGCCGGCGCCTGCCTTGTTCTCGATGACGAAGGTGGTGCCCAGCGCCGTCGCCACCTTGGGCGTGATCAGGCGGGCCAGCACGTCCGTCGTGCCGCCGGCGCCGAAGGGCACGACGTAGGTGATGGGCTTGGTGGGCCACTTGTCCTGGGCGTGCGCGGGCACGAAGGCGGCGGCCAGGACCGCTGCGGTTGCGGCGAGGATGTTGCGACGTTGCATGGGGGTTGTCTCCTGTTCGTGTTTGCACTGCTCGAAGGCAAGCCTACCAGCCGGTGGCGCCCTGCGTATTCAGGTAAACCGCGTAGAGCGAATGGCTGGCGGCCATGAAAAGGCGGTTGCGGTGGCGGCCACCGAAACAAACGTTCGCACAGCGCTCGGGCAGGTGGATGTGCGCGATGGCCACGCCCTCGGGCGTGAACACGCGCACGCCGTCCAACGCCTCGGCATCCGCGTCCAGGGCGCCGTTGCTGCCCCAGCCGCACCAGAGGTGGCCGGTCGCGTCCACCCGGAAGCCGTCGATCGCCCCGTGCCCCTGTGCGTCGACCGCCAGCCGGCGCTTGCCCAGCTTGCCGTCGGCAGCGTGCGCGTACGCCCAGATCCTGCGGTGCGGCGTGGCCCGGCTTTCGACCACGTAGAGCGTCGATTCGTCCGGCGAGAAGGCCAGGCCATTGGGGCCCGCGAGATCGGTGATCACCTGCTGCAGCTGGCCATCCGGCGCGATGCGGTAGACGGCATGCGGCAGTTCGGCCTCGGCCGGCTCACCCTCCCAGTGCCCGGCGATGCCGAAGGGCGGATCGGTGAACCAGATGCTGCCGTCGCGGGCGCAGACGATGTCGTTGGGCGAGTTCAGCCGCTTGCCCTGGTAGCGGTCGGCCAGCACGGTAATGCTGCCGTCGTACTCGGTGCGCGTGACGCGGCGCGTGAGGTGCTCGCACGCGAGCAGCCGCCCCTGGCGGTCGCGCGTGAGGCCGTTGGCGTGGTTGGACGGGTTGCGGAATTCGCTCACCGCGCCCGAGGCTTCGTCCCAGCGCAGGATGCGGCCGTTGGGGATGTCGGAGACGAGCAGGTAGCGGCCGTCGCCGAACCACACCGGCCCCTCGGCCCAGCGCATCCCGGTGGCGAGCCTTTCGACCGTGGCGCTGAACAGCCGCAGCTTGAGGAAGCGCTCGTCGAGGACCTCGACGCAGGGGTCGGGGTAGCGCGCGCTCGGCGCGAAGGGAACGGGTACGGCACTGCCCAGGGGAAGGTTCATCGGGTCTCCGGGGATCGCAGCAGGTGCAGGCGCGCGGCGTGCTGCGGGTTGAGCGCACCGGCCGGCATGCGGCCGGCCAGCAGTTCGCCCCATTGTGCGACGGTCTCGCGCGCCTGGTGTTCGGCGGCCGGCGGGGTGAGGCCGCCGATGTGCGGCGTGGCAAGCACGCGCGGGTGGCGCGCCAGCGCGGGCGAAGGCATCTGGTCGGGGGCGCGGCCCACGTCCAGCGCGCAGCCGGCAAGCCGTCCGCCGTCCAGCGCCTGCAGCAGGGCCTGTTCATCCACCAGTTCGCCGCGCGAGGCATTGATGAAGAAGGCGCCCGGCTTCATCGCGCCGAAGCGCGCAGCGTCCATCAGGTTCTCGGTCTGCGGGTTCGCAGGAGCCAGGCAGGAGACGTAGTCGGCGCGAGGCAGCAGTTCCTCCAGCGGCAGCAGCCGGATGCCTGGATCCTTCACCTGCGCGAACGGATCCGCCACCAGCACCTGCATGCCGAAGGCCCGCGCAAGCTCGCACAGGCGCTGGCCGATGACGCCGTAGCCGATGACACCCAGGGTGGAGCCGCGCAGTTCACGGCCCATCCGGATCGCCGGCGCTGCGCCGGTGCGATAGGCATGCACTGCGTCGCTGAAGCCGCGCGACAGGTCGATCATCGCGCCCATGACCCATTCGGCGACCGCCGTGCCGAAGCCGGCGCTCGCATGCGTCACCAGCACGCCCGCCTGGCTGGCCGCGGCGATGTCGACGTTGCGCACGTCGACAGCGCAGCGCAGGAACACGGCCAGGCCGGGCAGCGACGCGAACAGGGCCGCCGGCGCGGCAGCCTGCCGGTCGGCCACGATGGCCCGGCAGTCGCGAGCCGCGGCGATGAGTGCGTCACCCACAAGCGGGGCGTCGCTCTCGTTCAGCCGCACGTCGGCCACTTGGCGCAGGGCCGCGAGCGCGGCCTCCCCGTAGTAGTTGCGGCGCGCGCTTTCGCCGTGCGTGAGCAGGACGCGCGGCTTCACTTGAGCATCAGGTTGGGCAGCCACAGCGACAGCGCGGGCACGTAGGTCACCAGCGCCAGCACCAGCAGCAGCGCACCGAAGAACGGGTACAGGGCGCGCACCACCACTTCGATCTTCAGCTTGGCGACCGCGCTGCCGACGAACAGCACCGCACCAACGGGCGGCGTCAGCAGGCCGATGCCCAGGTTGACCATCATGATCATGCCGAAGTGCACGGGATCCACGCCGAGCTTGGTCACCAGCGGCAGCAGGATGGGCGTGAGGATCAGGATCAGCGGCGCCATGTCCATCAGCGTGCCCAGCACCAGCAGCAGGACGTTGATCAGCAGCAGGATGACGTAGCGGTTGTCCGAGAGCGTGGAGAAGAAGGCAGTGACCGTGGCCGGGATCTGCATCAGCATCATCAGGTAGCCGAAGCTCGCCGCGAAGCCGATCAGGATCATCACGATGGACACGGTCTTGACCGTGCGGTGCACCAGCTTGGGCAGGTCGCGCCACTTGTAGTCGCGATAGATGAACATCGTGACGAAGAAGGCCCACAGCACCGCGATGGAGGCCGACTCGGTCGCAGTGAACACGCCCGAGAGGATGCCGCCCAGGATGATGACCATGGTGGCCAGGCCCCACAGCGCCTCGACGCAGATGCGCAGCGCCTGCTTCAGCGGGATCACCTCGCCCTTGGGGAAGTTGCGCTTGCGCGCGATGTAGAGGCACAGCACCGCCAGCGTCAGCCCGAGCAGCAGGCCGGGCAAGACGCCGGCCATGAACAGCGCGGCGATCGAGACCCCGCCGCCGGCGGCCAGCGAGTAGATCACCGCGTTGTGGCTGGGCGGGATCAGGATGGCCTGCACCGAGCCGCTGACGGTCACGGCCGTCGAGAAGTCCCGCGGGTAGCCCTTGCGCTCCATCTCGGGGATCAGCACCGAGCCGATGGAGGCCGTGTCCGCGACGGACGATCCCGAGATCGCGCCGAAGAAGGTGGAAGCGAGGATGTTCACCAGCGACAGGCCGCCGCGGATGAAGCCCACCAGCACGCCGGCGAAGGCGACCAGCCGGCGCGACATGCCGCCCTCCGCCATGATGGCGCCGGCCAGCACGAAGAAGGGGATGGCGAGCAGCGAGAACTTGTTGACGCCCGAGGCGATCTGGATCATCACCGCGTCCAGCGGCAGTTCCATCCAGAGCGCGCCCGCCAGCGCCGCCATGCCCAGCGCATAGGCGACCGGAACGCCGACGATCATCAGCAGGAAGAAGCTTCCCAGCAGGACAAGAGTGTCCATCAGGGGGCGCCCTCCACCGCTTGGGGCTCATGGTCGAAGGTCACGGCCGGCCGCGCATGTTGCGAGCCATAGATGACGTGCTCCAGCACGAACAGCAGCGTGGCCAGGCTGCCCAGGGGCAGCGGCAGGTAGGTCACGCCCACTGGAAGCCAGGGCAATTCGCTGATCGTCTGGCCCATGGTGCCGCGCACGAGCTGCGTGCCCCACACCACCACGAACAGGCACACCGCCACCATCATCAGGTGCACGAAGGCGGCGCAGGCCTTCTGCGCCGCAGGTGGCAGGCGGTCGGTGAGCATCTGCACGGCGATGTGCGCACCGGCGCGGTAGGCGGCGGCGGCCCCGAAGAAGGTGAAGACCACCATCATCAGGATCGCGATGGGCTCCGGCCACTGCGCCCCGAAGCCCAGGACATAGCGGCCGAAGACCCCCAGCGGGATCACCAGGCACATCACCACCAGCGCGATGCCGGCGATCCAGATGCAGGACGAATACAGCCGGTCCAGCAGGCGCGGGATGGCGTCCGACATCCTTACTTGACGTCGGCGATGCGCTTCATCAGGTCGGCGAACTGCGCGCCGTACTTCGCGCGCACCGGGGCGGTCGCGTCGTAGAAGGGCTTGGTGTCGACGTTGACGAACTCGATGCCCGCGGCCTTGAGCTTGCCCGTGTACTCGGCCACGCTCTTGTCCCACAGGCCGCGCTGCTCCATCTGCGCCTCGCGCGCGAACTTCTTCACCAGCGCCTGCTCGTCCTTCGACAGCTTGTCCCAGGTGACCTTCGACATCACGAAGATCTCGGGGATGATCAGGTGGTTGGTCTGCGCGTAGTACTTGACGGTGGTGTACTGGTTGGACGTGAAGAGCGTGGGCGGATTGTTCTCGGCGCCGTCGATCACGCCGGTCTGCAGCGCGCCGAACACCTCGGTGTGGCCCATGGAGATGCCGTTGCCGCCCATCGCGTTCATGGTGTCCACGAACAGCGGGTTGCCCATCATGCGGATCTTCATGCCCTTGAGGTCCTCGGGCTTGCGCACCGGCTTCTTGGTGTAGAGGCTGCGCGAGCCGGAATCCATGAAGCCCAGGGCCACCAGGCGCGCGGGGCTGTTGGTGATCTTGGCCAGGATCTCGTCGCCGATGGCGCCGTCGATCACCTTGCGCATGTGCGCCTCGTCGCGGAAGACGAAGGGCATGTTGAACACGTTCACGTCCGGCACCACGGGGCCGAGCACGCCCAGCGAGATGCGCGCGATCTGGATCGCGCCGACCTGCGTCTGTTCGACCACTTCCTTCTCGCTTCCGAGCACGCCGCCCGGGAACATCTGCAGCTTGATGCGGCCCTTGGTGGCGGCATCGAGCTTCTTGCCGAGGTTTTCCACCGCCACCACGTTCGGGTAGCCGGCCGGATGCACGTCGGCCGCCTTCAGGGTCATGGTCTGGGCACTCGCCGGGACGGCGGCGTACGCCAGGAGGGCGGCCAGGGCGGCGTGAACGAGATGACGACGTTGCTGCATGCTTGTCTCCATTGCGGGTCGGGATGCCTTGCGGCGGGGTTTATTCGAAAGGGCCGGTGCGAACGAACACGCCGCCCTGGTACACCGTGGCGGGGTCCTGGGGGTCGGGCCTGGGCTGCTCCGCCTCGAGCGCGGCGCGATAGGGCTCCGAGCTGTCCTGCGGGCGGTAGCCGATGTGCGCGGCGCCGGTGTTGTCGTACCAACGGCTGCGGTTGTCGGAGATGCCGTAGATGACGCTGTGGCCGACCACGGGCGCGGTCAGGCCGGCGACGACGAGGCGCTCCAGGTCGTCGTAGCTCATCCAGGTGGAAAGCATGCGGCGATCGGTCGGTTGCGGGAAGCACGAGCCGATGCGCAGGCACAGGGTCTCGATGCCGTAGCGGTCCCAGTACAGGCGAGAGATGTCCTCGCCGAAGGCCTTGGACAGGCCGTAGAGGCCGTCGGGCCGCGGCGGGGTGTCCGTGGCGATCACCTGGTCCTGGCGGTAGAAGCCGCAGGCGTGGTTGGAGCTGGCGAACAGGACGCGGCGCACGCCGTTCTTGCGCGCGGCTTCGTACAGGTTGTAGAGGCCGACGATGTTCGCGTGCAGGATCGGCTGCCAGGCTGCCTCCGTGGAGATCCCTCCCATGTGCACGACCGCGTCGATGCCTTGCAGCAGGCGGTGGACGGCAGCCGCGTCTTCCAGCGCGGCCTCGACCACCTCCTCGCCGGCGCCGGCGGGCTCCAAGCCAGCGATGTCGCTCAGGCGAAGCAGGGTGCAGCGCGGGCGCAGGCGGGGACGCAGCTGGCGGCCCAGGCCACCGGCCGCGCCGGTGAGCAGCACGCGACCCAGCGACAGGAGGGGATTGGCGTTTTCCATGGTGTGCGCTCGGCAGGGCCTGCTAAAGTGTGTACTTGTCCGTTATCGGTCGTCGTACGAGTATGTGCAGCCGAAACGGATGCCACCGAGAGGGTTAACCCGCATGAACGAAGTCGTACGCCGCCGCCCCCGCAGCCTGGCCCACGATGTGGTCGACGGGCTGGCCGGGCGCATCCGCGACGGCTCGCTCGCGCCGGGCGAGAAGCTGCCCACCGAGGCGGCGATCATGGAGGAGTTCGGCGTCAGCCGGACCGTGGTGCGCGAGGCGATCTCGCGGCTGCAGGCTGCCGGCGCGGTCGAGACGCGGCACGGCGTCGGCACCTTCGTGGTCGGCCTGGGCGATTCGGCGGCCTTTCGCATCGCCCCGGACAAGCTGGAGACGCTGCAGGACGTGATCGCGGTGCTGGAGCTGCGCATCGCGGTGGAAACCGAGTGCGCCGCGCTGGCGGCCCTGCGGCGCACGCCCGAGAACGTGGCGGCATTGCGGCGTGCCCTGCTCGCCTTTACCAGTGCGGTGAAGGAGGGGCGGGACGCCGTCGGCCCGGACTTCCAGTTCCACCTGGAGATCGCGCGGGCCAGCCAGAACCACCACTTCGTCGACCTCATGGCCACCCTGGGCGGCATGATGATCCCGCGGGCGCGGCTGGAGCCGCAGGACCCGCTCACCCCGGAGCGCGAGGCCTACCTGCACCGGGTGAATGCGGAGCACGAAAGCATCGTGGAGTCGATCAGCCGGGGCGATCCGGAGGCCGCGCGGGCGGCGATGCGCACGCACCTGGCGAACAGTCGGGAGCGGCGGAGGAAATTGGCTGAGACCTCGTAGGTCGGGGTGAGCGCGCCGCATGGCGCCGAACCCCGACGGGATTGGCACGCCTTGCGTCGGGGTTCGGCTGCGCGCTCACCCCGACCTACGAAGACCTTGCAAAATCCGTCGTCGGTTGTATGATGTCTTACCTCTTAGCCGTACCACCATGACCCCCACCGAACTGAAGAAGGCCCTCTCCACGGGCCTGCTGTCCTTCCCCCTCACCGACTTCGACGCCGAACTGCGCTTCGAGCCCAAGGGCTACGCCGACCGCCTGGAATGGCTGATGCCGTACGGCGCGACCGTGCTGTTCGCCGCCGGCGGCACCGGCGAGTTCTTCTCGCTGGAGCCGCAGGAATACGCCGGCGTCATCAAGACGGCCGCGCAAACCTGCAAGGGCCGCGTGCCCATCGTCGGCGGCGCCGGCGGTGGCACCACGCTGGCCATCAAGTACGCGCAGGAAGCCGAGCGCAATGGCGCGCAAGGCGTGCTGCTGCTGCCGCACTACCTGACCGAAGCGACGCAGGAAGGCCTGGTGCAGCACGTCGAGGCCGTCTGCAAGAGCGTGAAGATCGGCGTGGTCGTCTACAACCGCGGCGCCACCAAGCTCACCGCCGAATCGCTCGCCAAGCTGGCCGAGCGCTGCCCCAACCTGATCGGCTTCAAGGACGGCACCGGCGACATCGAGCGCGTGGTCTCCATCCGCCAGAAGCTGGGCGATCGCCTCGTCTACATCGGCGGCATGCCGACGCACGAGGTCTACGCCAACGCGTACAAGGCCCTGGGCGTGCCGACCTATTCGTCGGCCATCTTCAACTTCATCCCGCGCACCGCGATGGAGTTCTACAACGCCTACTGGTCCGGCGACTCCGCCACCACCGGCCGCCTGATCGACGAATTCTTCCTGCCGTACCTGGCCATCCGCGCCAAGGGCGAAGGCTATGCCGTGTCCATCGTCAAGGCCGGCGCCACCATCGTCGGCAAGAGCGCCGGCCCGGTGCGCCCGCCCCTGTCGGATCTGAAATCCCAGGAAGTGGAAGAACTCGCCGCGCTCATTCGCAAGCTCGGCCCGCAGTAAACCGAACACGCAGAGACCAACCATGATCAAGAAGACCCTGATGGGCCTGGCGATCGCCATGGCCGCCACCACCACCCTCGCCTTCCCCGACAAGCCGGTCACGCTGGTCGTGCCCTTCCCGCCAGGCGGCTCCACCGACACCATCGCCCGCGCGCTGGCGCCGAAGCTGCAGGAAAAGCTGGGTGGCACCTGGGTGGTCGACAACAAGGCCGGGGCCACCGGCACGATCGGCGCCGCGCTCGTCAAGCGCGCACCGGCCGATGGCCACACGCTGTTCGTGTCCTCGCTCGGCCCGTTCGTGATCGCGCCGCACCTGATCAAGGGCGTACAGTACGACGCGCTGAAGGACTTCGACCTGCTGACGGTCGCCGTGCAGGCGCCCAACGTGCTGGTCGTGCCTGCCGCCTCTCCCCACAAGTCGGTGGCCGACGTGGTCGCTGCGCTGAAGAAGGAGCCGAAGAAGATGAGCTTTGCCTCCTCGGGCAACGGCTCCTCGGACCACCTGACGGCCGAACTCTTCTGGCAGCAGACCGGCACCGAAGGCGTGCACGTCCCCTACAAGGGCGGCGGCCCCGCCATGAACGACCTGCTGGGCGGCCAGGTGGATGCGTCCTTCCAGAACATCAACGCCGTGGTGCAGCACGTCGCCGCGGGCAAGCTGCGCGCGCTGGCCATCACCTCCGAAAAGCGCTCCACGCTGCTGCCGCAGGTGCCGACGCTGGGCGAGCTGGGCATCAAGGGCGCCGACGTCTACTCGTGGCAAGCCGTGGCCGCGCCCAAGGGCCTGCCCGCGGACGTGCGCAACAAGATCCACGCGGCGCTGGTGGCGTCGATCAACGATCCGGCCGTGAAGGACAAGCTGGTCGCGCAGGGCTTCGAGATCGTCGCCAACACGCCCGAGCAGTTCGCCCGCTTCCAGGCCTCGGAGTTCGCCCGCTGGAAGAACCTGATCGAAAGCCGCAAGATCACCGCGGACTGAACATGGCGTCTCCCGTCGTCAAGAGCATGCGGGTCGTCCCGGTCGCTGGCCGGGACGGGATGCTGCTCAACCTGTCGGGCGCGCATGCGCCCTTCTTCACCCGCAACATCGTCATCGTCACCGACAACGCCGGCCACACCGGACTGGGCGAAGTGCCGGGCGGCGAGAAGATCCGCCAGACGCTGGAAGACGCGCGGCCACTGGTGGAAGGTCAGACCGTCGGCAACCTGCAGGCGATCCTGAACGCGATGCGCACGAAGTTCGCGGACCGCGACGCGGGCGGCCGCGGCAACCAGACCTTCGACCTGCGCACGACCATCCATGCCGTGACGGCCGTCGAATCCGCGTTGCTGGACCTGCAGGGCCAGCACCTGGGCGTACCGGTCGCGGCGCTGCTCGGCGAAGGGCAGCAGCGCGATGCGGTGCAGATGCTCGGGTACCTGTTCTACGTCGGCGACCGCAGGAAGACGAACCTGCCCTACGCGTCCGAACCCGACGCGCAGGACGACTGGCTGCGCCTGCGCCACGAAGAGGCGCTGACGCCCGAAGCGGTGGTGCGCCTGGCCGAAGCGGCGCACAGGCGCTACGGCTTCCAGGACTTCAAGCTCAAGGGCGGCGTGCTCGCCGGCGACGCGGAAGTTGAAGCCGTGACGGCGCTGCACGAGCGTTTCCCCGAAGCGCGCGTGACGCTCGACCCCAATGGCGGCTGGCTGCTGAAGGATGCGATCCGGCTGGGCAAGAAGATGCAGGGCATCGTCGCCTATGCCGAAGATCCCTGCGGTGCGGAGGACGGCTTCTCCGGCCGCGAGGTGATGGCGGAGTTCCGCCGCGCCACCGGCCTGCCGACCGCGACGAACATGGTGGCGACCGACTGGCGCCAGATGGCGCACTCGCTCGCGCTGCAGTCGGTGGACATCCCGCTGGCCGACCCGCACTTCTGGACCATGGCCGGCTCGGTGCGCGTGGCGCAGACCTGCCGCGACTGGGGCTTGACCTGGGGCTCGCATTCCAACAACCACTTCGACATTTCCCTGGCGATGTTCACGCACGTCGGTGCGGCCGCGCCGGGCAAGGTGACCGCCATCGACACGCACTGGATCTGGCAGGACGGCCAGCGCCTGACGAAGGACCCGCTGAAGATCGAAGGCGGGTACGTGCAGGTGCCGAAGAAGCCCGGCCTGGGCATCGAGATCGACGAGGGCGAACTGGAGAAGGCGAACGCGCTGTACCGGCAGCACGGCCTGGGCGCGCGCGACGACGCGATCGCGATGCAGTTCCTGGTGCCGGGATGGAAGTTCGACCCGAAGAGGCCCTGCCTCGTGCGATAACTCCCTCTCCCGCTTGCGGGAGAGGGAGAAAGAGAAGACGGCTTGCACGCAAGCGTTACAACCAAGGAGACGAGAGATGAAGCTCACCCGCCGCACCGTCCTGATGTCCGCCGCTGCCGTCGCGGCCCCCACTGCGTTCGCGCAGGCGGACAGCTGGCCTTCGAAGCCGCTGCGCATCGTGGTGCCCTACCCGCCCGGCGGCTCCTCGGACATCATCGCGCGCTCCATCCAGACCGTGCTGTCCGATTCGCTCAAGCAGTCCGTGGTCGTGGAGAACAAGCCGGGCGCCAACGGCAACCTCGGCGCCGACTTCGTCGCCAAGGGACCGGCCGACGGCTACACGATGCTGCTGTGCGACGTCGGCGCGCTGGCGATCTCGCCCTCGGTGTACGCCAGGCTGCCGCTGGATCCCTCCAAGGAACTGCGCGGCGTGACCATGCTGGCCTACTCGCCGCACCTGCTGGTGGTGCACCCGTCCGTGCCGGTGAACAACCTCAAGGAACTGGTCGCGCTGTCGAAGCAGAAGGACCTGAACTTCGCGGTCAGCGGCACCGGTGGCGCGCCGCACCTGGCCGGCGTGTCGCTCGCGCAGATGGTCGGCGCCCGCTGGCAGTACGTGCCGTACAAGGGCGGCAGCCAGGCGATCAGCGACACCGTCGGCGGCCAGACGCAGGTGATGATGAACGGGATGCTGGCGACCTACCCGCACGTGCAGAGCGGCAAGCTCAAGCTGCTGGCCGTTTCCAAGCGCACGCGCATGCCGCTGATCGGCGAGGTGCCCACCATCGCCGAGCAGGGCGCGCCGGGCTTCGAGTCGGGCAGCTGGCAAGGCGTGCTCGTGCCGAAAGGCACGCCGGACGCGATCGTGCAGCGCCTGAACGCGGAACTCGTGCGGGCGATCCGGAGTCCAGATGTGCGTGCCCGCCTCACCGGGCAAGGCGCCGAGGTGGTCACCATGACCCCGGCTGAACAGGACCAGTTCTTCGCGACCGAACGCCGCCGCTGGGCGCAGGTGGTCGCCGCGGCGAACATCAAGGCTGAGTAACACAGGCTGAGTACGCATGTCCCTGGAGCCCCTGACGATCACCATGCACGCGGCCGACAACGTCGGCATCGTGGCCAACGACGGCGGCCTGCCGGAAGGCACGCGCTTCGCGTCCGGCCTGGTGCTGCGTGAGAAGGTGCCGCAGGGGCACAAGGTGGCGCTGGTCGACATCCCGGAAGGCGGCGCCGTGCGCCGCTACGACGTGACCATCGGCTACGCCTTGAAGGACATCCGTGCCGGCAGCTGGGTGCACGAGCGCCTGCTGCGCATGCCGGATGCGCGCACGCTGGACGACCTGCCGATGGCCACCGCCGCGCCCGCCAGCGCCGCGCCGCTGGAGGGCTACACCTTCGAGGGCTACCGCAACGCCGACGGCTCCGTGGGCACGCGCAACATCCTGGCCATCACGCAGAGCGTGCAGTGCGTGGCCGGCGTCACGCGCTTCGCGATCGATCGCATCAAGTCCGAGCTGCTGTCCCGGTACCCGAACGTCGACGACGTGGTGGCACTGGAGCACGGCTATGGCTGCGGCGTGGCGATCGATGCGCCCGATGCGGTGATCCCGATCCGCACGCTGCGCAACATCAGCCTGAACCCCAACTTCGGCGGCGAGGTGATGGTGGTCAGCCTCGGCTGCGAGAAGCTGCAGCCCGAACGCCTGCTGCCCCCGGGCAGCATTCCCATCGCCGACGGCCGCACCGAGGCGGAAGACCTCGACGTGGTGTGCCTGCAGGACGACGCGCACGTGGGGTTCATGTCGATGGTCGATTCCATCGTGCGGCAGGCCGAGGTGCACCTGAAGCGCCTGGACCAGCGCCGCCGCGTGACGGTGCCGGCCAGCGAACTCGTGGTCGGCGTGCAGTGCGGCGGCAGCGATGCCTTCTCCGGCGTGACGGCCAATCCCGCCGTGGGTTTCTGCACGGACTTGCTGGTGCGCGCCGGGGCGACGGTGATGTTCTCCGAGACCACGGAAGTGCGCGACGGCGTCGCGCAGCTGACCGCGCGCGCCGAGTCGCCGGAAGTCGCGCAGGAGATCGTGCGCGAGATGGCCTGGTACGACGCCTACCTGCAGCGTGGCAGCGTCGACCGCAGCGCCAACACCAGCCCCGGCAACAAGAAGGGCGGGCTGTCGAACATCGTCGAGAAGGCGATGGGCTCGATCGTGAAGTCGGGCTCGTCGCGCATCGCGGGGGTCGTGGCGCCCGGTGAAAAGCCCAAGGGGCGCGGCCTGTTCTACGCCGCGACGCCTGCCAGCGACTTCATCTGCGGCACGCTGCAGCTGGCGGCGGGGATGAACCTGCACGTGTTCACCACCGGCCGCGGCACGCCTTATGGGTTGGCCGAAGTGCCGGTGATCAAGGTGGCGACGCGCTCCGACCTCGCGCGCCGCTGGCACGACCTGATGGACGTGAATGCCGGCACGATCGCCGAAGGCAAGGCCACGATCGAGCAGGTCGGCTGGGAGCTGTTCCACCTGATGCTGGACGTGGCGAGTGGCCGCAGGAAGACCTGGGCCGAGCAGTGGAAGCTGCACAACCAGCTGGTGCTTTTCAATCCGGCGCCGGTGACTTGACCGTCATCCCCGCGGAGGCGGGGATCCAGGGCTTACAAGGAGCGGCCTGCGGGCCGCTTTGTTCTTCTGGCATTTGGAGTCAAGCGCAAAGGCCAGTGAACGCAGAGTGCGCAGAGGTTACGCAGAGGACGCAGAGGAAATCCAGGATGGTTTTTCACTTGGTCTTCCTCCGCGCACTCTGCGTAACCTCTGCGTCCTCTGCGTTCACCGACCGCTGCACGTGATACCTGAAAGCCCTGGATCCCCGCCTCCGCGGGGATGACGCTCAGTCGGTGGTCATCCCCAGGAAAGAATCCAGGATGTGGAAGTGATCGTCGTGGAACTGGTCCTCCAGCGAGGGCAGTTCGGCGATCGGCACCCAGCGCGCCTCGGCGGCATCGTCGCTGCCGGCGATCTCCGGCGGCAGGCGCTCGCCGAAGTCGAAATAAAAGGCATGCGTGATCACGCGCCCGCGCTGGCTGCGGTCGGGATGGTCGAACACGCGCGAGGCCTGCAGTGCATGCTCCATCTCCTGCGGCAGCAGCTCGAAACCCGTCTCTTCCTGCAGCTCGCGCACCGCCGACTGGTAAGCGGTCTCGCGCTGCTCGATGAAGCCGCCGGGCACCGCCAGCAGCCCCTTGCCCGGCGCACGGCCACGGCGGATCAGGAGCACCTGGTCGCGCACGCGCACCACCGCATCCACGGTCACGAACACGGGCGGATACGGCGAACCCGCCCACTTGTCATGTTCCTCGGCCAGCTCCATCCACTCCTGCCGCAGCCGCGGCAGGAAGGGCAGCTGCGCCCAGGCGCGCAGGAACTCCACGGTGCTCGCCGGCACCTGCGCGGACACGGCCGCCAGCGCCGCATCGAGCGACTCGGTGCCGAACAGCGCCGCCCGCAAGGCCTTGCCGTGGATCTCGCCCTGCCGGCCCACGTCGTGCAGGCGCCAGCCGGGGAAGAAGTCCAGGTAATCCGTGGTCGGGTCCTTGCGATGCCCCACCAGCACGATGGGGGTGCGCCCGGAGCCCGTGAGCTTCGCCATGGCTGCCTGCACGTTCGCGACCCAGCGCTTGCTGTCGTAGACATCGCGGATGGCGACGAACTCGACGCGCGCGCGCTCGTCTGGCGCCAGCGCCAGCCGGATCATGTCCACCCGCTCCTGGAAGGTGAAGGGATTGCGCGGCGAGCGCGCGGTGTGTGCCGACCCGACCAGCACCGCGCAGCGCGGTGCGAGCTCCAGCGCCTTGCGCACCAAGGCGAGCTGCGCGTTGTGGAACAACTCGAACCGCCCGATGCAGACCGACCAGGCCTCCCCGGGGCGCCCCGGCGACGGATCTGCACTCATGACTGCATCAGCAGCCGCATCGTGCGCTGGCCCACGCGCCGGCCGGGCGGCATGCCCTTGGCCGCGCGCTCCTTCTCGATCGCGTCGCGCGTCAGGCGGCCCATCACGCCGTCAGGCGTGATCTGCGTGTGCCCGCGCGTCACCAGCCACTGCTGCAGCTCGCGCACCTGCGCCCGCGACAGCCCCGGGTCGTCGGTGGGCCACGCAGTCACGAAGTCGCGGCCGCCGGCGATCTTGTGCGCGAGCAGCGCCACCTCCATCACGTAGCGGTCCGAGCGGTTGTAGCGCATGACCGTGTCGAAATTGCGCGAGACCAGGAACACCGGTCCAGGGATGCCGACGGGCGCATACGGGTAGAGCTCGGGGTCCCCGGACAGCTGCAGGGGCATGCGCTCGCCATTCGGTCCGAGCGCCATCCAGCCGGCGGCGCTCCACTCGGACGCCCGCCGCGCGCGGTCCGGCAGCCGCACCGGCTTGCCGCCACTCGCGAAGGGCGACTGCTCACCGGCCGGCGCCGCCACTTCCACGTACACCGGCACGCCCATCTGCCAGCCGCCCCGTTGCTTCAGGTGGTTGGCCGTGGTCGCCCACGCGTCGCGCTCGGAGTTGATGATGTCGGAGATGCCGTCGCCGTCGAAGTCCACCGCCAGCTGCTCGAAGCTGTCCGGCACGAATTGCGTGCGCCCGAAGGCCGCGGCCCACGAACCCTGCCAGCCTTCCAGCGGCACGCGCCGGTCACGCACCAGGCGCGCCGCCGCGAACACGCGCTCGCGCGAGATGCAGCTGCCCACGGCGGTGGCCGAAGCCGGGCAAGGCCGCAGGCAGGCATAGGTGAAGGCGGCATCCAGCACCGGGATGCGCCCCTGCGCCGGGCCGTAGTTGGTCTCGATGCCGTAGATCGCGACCACGATCTCCCTGGGCACGCCGAACTGCTGTTCGATGCGCCGCAGTGCATCGGGTTCGCGCGCCAGGATGGCGCGGCCCTGCTGCACGCGCTCGTCGTCGGTGGTGGCCGCGATCTCGTCCCAGATGAAGGTGGGCTCGCCGGCGGCGATCTGCATCGACTGCCGGACGCGGTCGTCATAGCGCGCGATGGTCGCGACGCGTTCGAAATCCGCGCGCGACAAGGGCCGGCCGGCCAGCGGCGTCTGCGCCGCGAGCTGCTGCACGCAGGCCTGGAACTGCTCCGGCGCCATCGGCTGGCTCAGCAGAGAGGGCGTGGTCTGCGCGAAGGCCGGCGCGGCACACGCCAGCGCGGCCACCGCGAGGGAAAGGAGTCGTCTCAAGCGCAGTCTCATGGTGCGGACCAGTATAGGAAGCGCGGTGCGCGCGCGGGGCTCACCGTAACCACCGTGGCGCTGCGTGGCGGCGCTGACCGACAATGGCGGTTCACCTCAACCACCGCACTCCGAGATGACCCGTCCTGTCCTGCTCCAAACCGTCGCCCTGCTTCCCTCGCTGGAGCGCCAGCTTGCCGAGACCTACACCGTGCACAGGCTG
Source organism: Ramlibacter sp. (assembly GCA_036263715.1). Classification (GTDB taxonomy): domain Bacteria; phylum Pseudomonadota; class Gammaproteobacteria; order Burkholderiales; family Burkholderiaceae_C; genus Ramlibacter. The sequence continues at coordinate 3,568 of DATAGN010000423.1, read as the reverse complement.
CCCGCGCCGGGCGCGGAGCGCGACAGCTTCCTGCAGCAACGCGCAGCGGAGTTCGACGGCCTGGTGACGTCCGCCGCCACCGGCGCCAACGCCGCACTGATCGCCGCGCTGCCCAAGCTGCGCGTGATCTCCAGCTTCGGCGTGGGCCTGGACGTGATCGACCTCGATGCGGCGCGCCAGCGCGGCATCCCCGTCGGCTACACCCCCGACGTGCTGAACGACTGCGTGGCCGACCAGGCTTTCGCGCTGCTGCTGGCCATCGCGCGCCGCATCCCGGAAGCCGACCGCTTCGTGCGGGCCGGCAAGTGGGAAGCCAAGCAGAACTTCCCCTTCGGCCGGCAGGTCACGGGCGCCAGGCTGGGGATCGTGGGCCTGGGCCGCATCGGCCGCACGATCGCCAAGCGCGCCAGCGGCTTCGACATGGAAGTGCGCTACCACAGCCGCAAGCCGGTGGCCGGCGTCACCTTCGAGCACGAGCCGAAGCTGCTGGAGATGGCGCGCTGGTGCGACTTCCTGGTCGTGATCACCGCCGGCGGCGCGGAGACGCGCCACCTGGTCAACGCCGAAGTGCTGGATGCGCTGGGCACCAAGGGCTACATCGTCAACGTGGCGCGCGGCACCGTCATCGACGAGGCGGCGCTGGTCAAGGCCTTGCAGGAAAAGCGCATCGGCGGCGCCGGGCTCGATGTCTACGACAGCGAGCCGCACGTGCCGCACGAACTGTTCACGCTGGACAACGTCGTGCTGGCCCCGCACATCGCGAGCGCCACCGTGCAGACGCGCGAGGCCATGGGGCAGCGGGTGCTGGACAACCTGGCGGCGTTCTACGCGGGCAAGCCGATGCCGAGCGACGCGACGGCGGACTGACGGGTTTCCCCCTCGCCCCAACCCTCTCCCGCACGCGGGAGAGGGAGTGCCTCAATGCTCCACCACGTCGTCCTCGAACTCGATCTCGAACGTCGAATCGTGCAGCGCGAAGACGTGCATCGCGTCCTCGCGCTCGGCGCGATAGCTTTCCTCCGGGTACAGGATCACGTCCTTGGGGTCTCCGTCGTGCGTGATCCACAGGCTGCCGGTGGCCGCCTTGATCAGTACCGACTCGTCGACGTGCTCGAAGATGCGGACCTCGCCCTTGGCGATGGCCACCACGAAGCGTCGCGTCACGCGCGGCTTGTGCCGCAGGCGCATGTCGCGGGTGAGCGGGGAAGAGTGGTTGTGGCGCAGCCGTTCCTGCACGAACTGCAGTGAGTCCTCTGTGTTCATCTTTGGCTCCTTGTGACCATGATCACGCCGGAGCGACGAACGGCTGACGCGGACGATGCGGCACACCGCGTCGGAACATGCCCTGCCCGACCGTGCGAACTGTCGTCTGAGCCGTTCGGGGCAAGAAAAAGGGCGCCTTCGCGGGGCGCCCCAGTTGCGGGCCGGAGCCCGCGGAATTCTTGTGTGCGTGGACCGGCTTACCGGACGCGGCCGCGGCGGAACAGGTTCACGATGGCCAGCAGGATGATCGCGCCGATCAGCGACACGATGATCGAACCGATGCTGATGCCGTCGTTGATGGTGCCGGTGCCCACCAGCGGGGAGATCAGCCAGCCACCCAGGAAGGCGCCGACGATACCCACGACCACGTTCAGCAGGATGCCCTGCTGGCCGTCGGTGCGCATGATGAGGCTGGCGAGCCAGCCGACGATACCGCCAATGATCAACCAAATCAGAAAACCCATAGTCGCACTCCTTGTGCCGCGAACGGCGTGTTGTTGAAGTCGGGAGGCGGCCCAACCGGGCTGCTTCCACCTGCCCCGCTAGGGCCGGTCAGCTCACTATGGTGACCCGCGGCAAGCGCGGGCGTAGTCGCCCGTAAAGCGAAGGGGTGCGGACCCGGCGCGTGGCGGCGTCGGACAACGCCCTACCAGAGCGCGATTTTTCACGGGTTAGCCCGGTCGGGCTGGATCGGCCGACAACGCACAATAGAGGGGCGCCGCGCAGCTCGGCGGCACCGATCTTGCTTCCCCTGGGGCACATCCAAACCCGCTTTCCGGAGCCGAATCCATGCAAAAGAGAACCTTCCTTCAGATCGCCGCGGCCACCGTCGCGCTGGCCGCAGGCGCCGCCCAGGCCCAGGCGCCCACTCCCATCAAGTTCGTGCTCGACTGGCGCTTCGAAGGCCCGGCCGCCCTGTTCCTCGTGCCCGCCAGCAAGGGCTACTTCAAGGACGCCAAGCTCGACGTAACCATCGACGCGGGCACCGGCTCGGGCGCTTCCGTGCAGCGCGTGGCCACCGGCACCTACGACATGGGCTTTGCCGACCTGGCGGCGCTGATGGAGTTCCACGCCAACAACCCCGACGCGCCGAACAAGCCCGTGGCGGTGATGATGGTCTACAACAACACGCCGGCGGCCGTGATGGCGCTCAAGAAGTCCGGCATCAAGGGGCCGGCGGACCTGGCGGGCAAGAAGCTCGGCGCCCCGGTGTTCGACGCCGGCCGCCGCGGCTTCCCGATCTTCCAGAAGGCCAACCAGATCTCCAACGTGACCTGGGTGTCGATGGATCCGCCGCTGCGCGAAACCATGCTGGCCCGCGGCGAAGTCGATGCGATCACCGGCTTCACCTTCACCTCGCTGCTGAACCTGGAAGCGCGCGGCGTGAAGCTGGAAGACGTGGTGACCCTGCCCTATCCGCAATACGGCGTGAAGCTCTACGGCAACGTGATTATCGCTTCGCCGAAGCTGATTCGCGAGAACCCGCAGGCGATCAAGGCCTTCCTGAGCGCCTTCGCCAAGGGGGCCAAGGACGCCATGGCCAACCCGGACGCGGCCGCGGAGACCATCAAGGCGCGCGACGGCATCGCCAACATCCCGCTGGAGCAGCGCCGCTTCAAGATGGCGATCAACGACGTGATCGCCTCGCCCGACGCCCGCGCCGAGGGCTTCGGCCAGGTGAACCCCGGCCGCCTCGCCCTGATGGCGTCGCAGGTGTCCGACGCCTTCGGCACCAAGACGCGCGTGAACCCGGACGTGGTGTGGAACGGTTCCTTCCTGCCCACGAAGGCGGAACTGAACGTGCTGCCGCCGGCGCGCAAGTGACGTCGTTCATCGATTTTCAGAACGTCTGGCTGGCGTACAACGACGAGCTGCTGAACGAAAGGCAGTTCGCCGTCGAGGCGATCGACCTGCAGGTGGGCCAGGGCGAGTTCATCGCCATCGTCGGGCCTTCGGGTTGCGGCAAGTCCACTTTCATGAAGCTGGCGACGGGGCTGCGCATGCCGTCCCGCGGCCGCATCCTGATCGACGGCAGCCCGGTGACGGGGCCGCTGAAGATCTCGGGCATGGCCTTCCAGGCACCGTCGCTGCTGCCGTGGCGCACGACGGTCGACAACGTGCTGCTGCCGCTCGAAATCGTGGAGCCTTACCGCAGCAACTTCAAGAGCAAGCGCAAGGAGTACGAGGAACGGGCGCGCCGGCTGCTGCAGAAGGTGGGGCTCGGCGGCTACGAGGACAAGTTTCCCTGGCAGCTCTCGGGCGGCATGCAGCAGCGCGCGAGCATCTGCCGCGCGCTGATCCACGA
>DATAGN010000422.1:0-2204 GCA_036263715.1 Ramlibacter sp. | reverse complement strand
CCCGCGAACGCCACCTTCTCCTGCGGATAGAACTGCCGGCGCACGGCGCTGTTGACGCCGTCGCAGGCGATCACGACGTCCGCCTGCACGCTGGGCTGCCCCTCGAAGTTCAGCGTGACCTGCTGCTCGTCCTGCGTGAGGCCGGTGAAGCGGTGCGACAGGTGCACGCGGTCGGCCCCCAGGCGCGCCAGCACCGCGCGGTACATCGTCGCATGCAGGCGGCCGCGGTGCATGCCGACCTCGGGCACGGCGTACCCGGCGTGGCGCCCGCGCTTTTCGCGGTAGACGTACTGGCCGAAGCGGTTGAAGAACACGCTTTCCAGGTTCTCGATGCCCTGCGGCTCCAGCTCCGCCTGCAGCCCCAGCGCCGCCAGTTCGCGCATCGCATGCGGCAGCAGCGTGATCCCCACGCCGATCTCCTTCATCTCGGCCACGGCTTCGTAGACGTCGCAGGCGATGCCCTGGCGCTGCAGGCCCAGCGCCAGGGTCAGGCCGCCGATGCCGCCACCCACGATGGCGATGCGGGGGGAGGATTGTTGTGTTGGCATGCTAACGATTATCCGCCGGTGACGGGCGAGGCACAATGCAAGCGCAACCCGACGATGAAATCTTCCCCAGCCTCCCCCAAGAAGAACCCGGCAGACCTGGCCCGGCTGTATGCCCGCCCCGGCTTCCTGCTGCGCCGGGCCCAGCAGATCTCGTCGGCCGTGTTCGAGGACGCCTGCCGCGAGCTCGACCTCACGCCGGCGCAGTTCGGCATCCTCACCGTCCTGCAGGCGCATCCGGGCATGGGGCAGTCCAGCCTGGCGCGTGCGCTCGGCTTCGACAAGGTGACGGTGCTGCGCGTGCTGCGCGGCCTGGAAGCGCGCGGCCTGGTGACGCGCGAACTCTCGGACGACAACCGGCGCAACGTGTCGGTCAACCTCACCGCCGACGGCGCCCTGCTGCTGCGGCAGGCGCAGAAGCCCGCCGAAGAGGCCTACCGGCGCCTCATGGCGCCGCTGGACAAGCAGCAGCAGGCGCAGCTGATCGAGCTGCTGCAACTGCTCACGGGCGAGCTGGAAGAGGAGGCGCGCGCCGCCTTCGTGCGGCCCCCCGTGCCAGCACCGCGTCAGGCGGCCTGAACCCGCGCGCGGCTATCCTCGGGGGATGGCCACCATCCCCTCCTCCTTCCGACCCCTGCGCCGCGCCGTCCTGGCCGGCCTGTTCTCCCTCGCGGCCGGCTTCGTGCAGGCGCAAAGCGCCCAGCCCGTGCGCATCCTGGTGGGCTTCCCGCCAGGCGGCGGCACCGACGCGATCGCCCGCACGCTGGCCGAGAAGCTGAAGGACCAGCTGGGCGTGCCCGTGGTCGTGGACAACCGCGCAGGCGCCGGCGGCCAGATCGCGGCGCAGGCGCTGAAGGCCGCGGCGCCCGACGGCCACACCTTCTTCCTGAGCCACGACCACTCGATCTCGATCCTGCCACTGGTGACAAAGAACCCGGGCTTCGATCCGGCCGTGGACTTCGTGCCGGTCGCCGGCTTCGCCACCTTCGCCAATGCGCTGGCCCTGTCGGGCGGCACGCCGGCGCGCAGCGTGCCGGAGTACGTGCGCCACGTGCAGCAGACCGGCGGCAAGGACACCATCGGCGTGCCCGCGCCGGGCTCCATCCCCGAGTTCCTGGTGGGCATGATCGGCAGCAAGTACAAGCTGGACATGCAGGCGGCGCCCTATCGCGGCAGCGCGCCGCTGATGGCCGACATGCTGGGCAACCAGATCAAGGCCGGCGTCGCGTCCATTCCCGACCTCATCGAGAACCACAAGGCCGGTAAGCTGCGCATCGTCGCGGTGATCGGGGACAGGCGCCAGGCGGTCCTGCCCGATGTGCCGACTTTCGCCGAGCTGGGGATCGCCGGCCTCGAGGAGCTGCCCTATTACGGCCTGTTCGCGCCCGCCGGCACGCCGCAGCCGGTGCTGGATCGCTTCAACCAGGCGCTGGCGCGCGTGATCGCCATGCCGGACGTGCGTGAGCACCTCACTGCGATGGGCCTGAGCGTGGCCTACCAGCCGCAGGCGCCTTTCACGCAGCGCGTGCGCGGGTACACGGCGAGCTGGGACCGGATCATCAAGGCTTCGGGGTTCGTGCCGAAGTGATCATTGAGCGGCCCTCCGAGGCCGCTTTCTTTCGCTCCACGTTGGGTGGCCGTGGCCGGCGACCGGTGGGG
>DATAGN010000421.1:0-6194 GCA_036263715.1 Ramlibacter sp. | reverse complement strand
CGATGGAAGCCTGGTGGCCTGCGTCCTCACGCTGGCCCCGTGGAACGGCTGACGCCGCCGGGCGTCAGGCGGCCAGCGGCCGTTTCAGGGCGGCCAGCACCTGGTTCGGCGTGAACGGCACCGCGCGCAGGCGGGCGCCCGTGGCGTCGAACACCGCATTGCCGATCGCCGCGGGTATCGCGCAGGCGGTGGGCTCCCCCGCGCCCCAGCTCGCCTCGCCGGGCCGATCGATCAGGTCGACCAGCACCTTGGGCACCTGGTCGTGGCGCAGGATGGGATAGCTCACCCAGTCCTTCGACAGGACCTTGGTGCGGTCCCAGTTCACCTGCTCCATCAGCGTGCGGCTGACGGTCTGGATCACGCCGCCCTCGACCTGGTTCACCGTGCCGTCGGGGTTGATCACCTGCCCGCAGTCATGCGCCACGCAGACGCGCTCGACGCGAATCACGCCGGTGCGGCGATCCACTGCGACGTCGGCGACGGCGGCGACATAGGTGGTCGCATTGCTGTAGCGCAGGTAGGCTACGCCGCGCCCGCGCACGACCTCGCCGCTGCCGGCGGCCGGATTGATGCCGGCGCGGGTCTGCCAGCCGGCGCGCTCCATCGCCTTTTTCAGCACGGCCACGCCGCGCGGATCCTTCAGGTGGCGCAGGCGGAAGTCCGCCGGGTCCGCCTTCGCGGCGAAGGCGAGTTCGTCGATGAAGGACTCGTTGGCAAAGGAGTTCTCGATGCGTCCCGGGCTGCGCAGGTGCGCGCTGCGGAAGAAGGCCTGCTCCACGTGGCGCGTGTTGACCTTCACGTTGGGCAGCGTGTAGCCGATGCCGGAGTTCTGGAACAGGAAGCCGACCCAGTTGCCCGGCTTCGGCAGCCCCGTCTCGGTCGCCGACAGCAGCGGGAAGTCCAGCGGCTTGAAGGCGACGATGTGGTTCAGCGCGATCCAGAAGTCACCGGACCAGGCCGTGACGTTGCCTTGCTCGTCGAGCGCGGCCTCGAAATCCATCGACCGCGGCGGGCTCTTGGGCGCGCGCGCGGTCTCGTCCTCGCGCATCCACTGCACGCGCACCGGCGCGCCGATCATCGTGGCAATGAGCGCGGCATCGGCAGCGGCGTCCTCGTGGCCGTTGCGCCCGTAGCAGCCCGAGCCTTCCAGGTATACCGCGCGGATCCTGTCGCGGGGCAGGCCCACGATCGGCGCGAGCTCGTCGACCAGCGAATGGGTCGCCTGCGAGGCGGTCCACACGGTGAGCTCGCCGCCCTCCACCTTTGCCACCGCGCACGAGGGGCCGGAGGAGGCGTGCGTCTGCACGGCGAAGTCGTAGCGGGCCTTGATCCGGCGCGGCGCGGCGGCCAGTGCCGCATCGGCATCGCCGACCTTCTGCGTCACGTCCTGCTTGGCCACGCGCCGGGTGCGCCAGTGGTCGAACACAGTCGCCTGGTCGGGCAGGCCCGTGCCCGCGCCCCATTGCACCTTCATCGCCCGCATCGCCTTGACCGCGCCCCACTCCGTCCTGGCGACCACGGCAAGGAAGTCGCCCTTGCGCACGGTGCGCACGAAACCGCCGACACGCCGTGCCGCCCGGTCGTCGAAGGACACGAGCGGCGCGCCCAGGTCGTCCGGGCGCAGCACGCGGGCGTGCAGCATGCCGGGCAGCCGAAAGTCGTGCACGTAGGTGAACTCGCCGGTGAGCTTGGCGGGGATGTCCACGCGGCGCACCGACTGGCCGACCACCTTGTAGTCGCCGTGCTTCTTGAGCGCCGCTTTCTCGTCGACCTTCAACGCGAGCGGCTGGCCGGAAACGAGTTCGGCGTAACTCACCTTCCGGGCCGGGTCGGACTTCAGGGCCACGGCTGCGTCGGCGGCAACCAGCTCCCCGGCCGGCGCGCCCAGGCGCGTGGCAGCGCGCTCGAGCAGCGCGGCGCGTGCGGTGGCGCAGGCACGCCGCAATTCGGTGCCGCCCTGGGCGATGGTGAGGTTCGCGCCGGTGAGCCACTGGTCGGGCGTGGTGCCGGTGTCGCCCATGACCATGGTGATGCGCTCGAAGGGCACGTCCAGTTCGTCTGCCGCGATCTGGGCCATCGCCGTGCGCGTGCCGGTGCCCAGGTCCACCTTGCCGACGTGGATGGTCACGGTGCCGTCCGGGCGCAGCGCGATGAAGCTCTCGACCAGGTCCTTGGCGACCGCCTTGCGCGGATCGACCGGGAAGGTGGCTGCCTGGGCGAGCGGGATGTCGAAGCCGACGACCAGCGCGCCGCCGGCGGCGGCGGTGCGGGCGAGGAAGCTGCGGCGGGATGCGTTCGGGCGGGCTTGCATGGTCGGGCTCCTCAGGCGGTGACCGGCTGGCCGGAAGCGCGCTGCACGGCGCGCACGATCCGCTGGTGCGTCCCGCAGCGGCACAGGTTCATTGCCAGGCCCTCGCGGATCTGCTGCTCGGTGGGCCGGGGCGTGCGCTTCAGGAGGTCCGCAGCCTGCATCACCATGCCGTTGATGCAGTAGCCGCACTGCGCGGCCTGTTCGTCGATGAAGGCCTGCTGCAGCGCCGAAGGCCTCTGCGTCGAACCCAGTCCTTCCAGCGTCGTCACCTTCCTGGCGCCGACCGCGGCGATGGGCATCACGCACGAGCGCACGGCCTGGCCGTCGATGTGGACCGTGCAGGCGCCGCACTGGCCGAGGCCGCAGCCGAATTTCGGCCCGTGCAGTTCCAGTTGGTCGCGCAGCACGTACAGCAGCGGCGAATCGGCATCGGCCTCCACTTTCTGCGGGCGGCCATTGAGGTGGATCTGGTAGCGGGCCATCTGGGTCTCCTGGGCTGAAGCCGGCAAGACTGCTCCCGAGGTCCGCCAATGCCACTGCGGACTTACCCGCGCCCGGCTTCGGGCGATCCCCTCAGGGTGCGATGCGCCGGCCGGTGAGCGCCAGGCGCGAACCGTCGGCGCCCACGTGCGTCAGCTGCAGGGCGTCGCCGTCGAAGCGAAGCTCGTACCGAAACGCGACCAGTTCCTCCGGCACGTGGTGCTCCACCACCAGCGTGTCGGCAGCCGTCCAGGTCGCCCGGTTCAGGACCACGGCGCCCTCGTGCGTCGAGCGCGCGAAGCGGCCGGCGAGCCCCACGGCGCGCTCCAGGAGGACGGGTCCCGCCGGGCTGCGGCCGACGATGCGATACCGCGGTGAGGCGTGTTCCAGGTCCAGGACGAGCTCCTGCAGGCCCAGGCGGTTGTCGGCCAGCGCAAAGCGCGTGCCGGCGGGGATGCGCATGCCGGCCACTGCGGCCGGTGGCGCGGGCTCCTGCGCGACTTCGGCCACCAGCGCCTGAAGCCTGCCGAATGCCTCTTCATTCGATGGCAGGGCCGCCTCGGCCTTCACCGCGCGTCGCAGGTTGCGGACCAGGTCCACCGCGGGATAGCCGGCGCGACCCGTCATCACGGCGACGATCCCCTCGTCGGGCAGCACCAGGATGGCCTGGCCCAGGTAGCCGGACGCCAGGTACGCGCGCAGGCGCTGGTAAGCCCACCAGAAGTCCCCGTAGGCGAAGCCGGGCACGGTCATCGGCACGCGCGCGTCGAACACGCGCTGCGTCCAGGCCCTGGGCAACACCTGCCGGCCATTCCACTCGCCGCCGCGCAGGTACAGCAGGCCGAAACGGGCCATGTCGCGCGGCGCCAGGTACAGGCCCCAGCCGCCGGTGGCGACACCCTGCGGGTCGGTGCGCCAGCGGTAGCCGCCGATGCCGATGGGGCCGAACAGGTGCTGCTGCGCATACGCCTGCGTCGGCATGCCCGTGCGCTCGGCCAGCACCGCCGACAGCAGGTGCGTGATGCCGCTGTTGTAGTCGAAGCTGCTGCCGGGCGGCCTGGCCAGCGGCCGCTGCAGCACGTACTGCTTCCAGTCCGGCGCCCGCCCCATCGCGATCGCGTCCACCGCGCTGCCGCCGTCCAGCGGCTCCTTCCAGTTCACGCCGGAGGTGCCTTCCAGCACGTGCTGCAGCGTCATGCCGGCCCAGCGCTGCGCCAGCGCCGCATCGCCGCGCACGACGTCGGACATGGGGGTCTCCACCGACGGCAGGTCGCCGCGCGCGATGGCGATGCCGGTGAGTGCGCCGACGAACGCCTTGGTGACCGAGTTGACCCGGTGCCGCATGCCGGGTGCGAAGGGCGCGTAGTAGGCGTCCAGCACGATGCGGCCGTTGCGCACGACCAGCAGGCTGTCCATCTTCGCGTTGCGGCCGTATTCGACCAGCTGGGCGAGGACAGCGGAGTCCATGCCCTGCGCCTCGGGCGTGCTCGTCTCCCATTCGGTGCCGGGCCATGCCGGCGCGCTTTCAGCGGCGTGCGTGGGCGCCCAGCCCACGAGGAGCAAGGCGAAGAAGGCGAAGAGGACCCTCTGCATGGACGCTCCCGTGGCAGCAGCTGCGCGGCACGTTAGCACATTGCCTGAGGCGTCCTACAACGCGGTTCGCGCGCGGCGCCCACACTGGAACTCCCGGTCCAACGCAAGGAGACATCCATGCCCGCAGGTTCCAGCTCGAAGCGCGAGCGCCAGTACGAGCACATCAAGGAAAGCTACGAAAAGCGTGGCCAGAAGGGCCGCGCCGAGGAGATCGCCGCCCGCACCGTCAACAAGGAACGTGCCGAGGCCGGCGAGACCAAGGCCGCGCGCAAGGGTGGCAGCAAGTCCGCCAGCAAGTCCGGCAAGAAGTCGAGCAGCAGGTCCGCCGGCAAGTCGGGCAGCAGCCGTGCCTCCGCCAGCAGCGGCGAGCGCACCCGCGCGCAGCTGTACGAAGAGGCGAAGCGCCGCGACATCTCCGGCCGCTCCGCGATGAACAAGGCGCAGCTGGAGCGCGCGCTCAGCCGCTGAACGCGGCCGCCCTCAGCGCGGCGGCAGTTTCGCCAGGAACGCTTCCAGCGCCGCGATCTCCACGGGCTTGACGAAGTGCTCGTCGAAGCCCGCGGCCGCACCCTGCGCGCGGTCGGCGGGCTGGCCATAGCCGGTCAGCGCCACCAGCACGCAGCCGCGCAGCGTCGGCTCGGCGCGCAGGCGGCGGGCCACCTCGTAGCCGTCGATGTCGGGCAGGCCGATGTCGAGCAGCACCACCTCGGGACGCTGCTCCAGCGCTGCGCGCACACCGGACATGCCGTCATGGGCGACCTGCACGACGTGGCCGGACAGCTCCAGCACCAGCGCGAGGGTCGCGGCGCTGTCCACGTTGTCGTCCACCACCAGGATCCGGCGGGCGCCCGCCACGGCCGGCACGGTCGGTGGGGGCGAGGGCTGCTGCGGTTGGCTGGTGTCCAGCGGCAGGTCCACGGTGAAGGTGGCACCCTGCCCCAGTCCGGCGCTTTCGGCGCGGACCGTGCCGCCGTGCAGTTCCACCAGCCGGCGCACGATGGTCAGGCCGATGCCCAGGCCCCCTTGCGAGCGGGCCAGCCCACGCTCGGCCTGGGCGAACAGGTCGAAGATGCGTTCCAGCACTTCCGGCGCCATGCCGATGCCGTTGTCCTGCACCTCCAGGCGCGCCTGGCCGCCGGCCTGCGCCAGCGTCACGGTGATGCGGCCGCCGCGGTCGGTGTACTTGCAGGCATTGGTCAGCAGGTTCACCACCACCTGCTCCAGCCGGGCCGGATCGCCGTGCACGAACAGCGGCCGGCCCGGCTGCGTGATCGTCACCTCGTGCGCGCGTTCGTCGAGCAGCGCGCGCAGGCTCTCCATGGCGCGCTCGACCACCGACCCGAGGTCCACGCGCTGCTGCTGCAGCACCACCAGGCCGCGCGTGACGCGCGACACGTCCAGCAGGTCGTCCACCAGCGCGCCGAGCCGCTTGACCTGCCGCCCCAGCACGTCCAGGTGCCGGTCCAGTTCGGGCGTGGCCGCCTGCTTGACCAGCCAGTAGGTGTTGCTGATCACGGCCAGCGGGTTGCGCAGCTCGTGCGCCAGCATCGCGAGGAATTCGTCCTTGCGGCGGTCGGCCTCGCGCAGCGCGCCCTCGGCGATCTTGAGGTCGTGGATGTCCGTGGAGGCGCCGAACCAGCGCACGATCCTGCCGGTCGCGGCATCGCGCTGCGGCACGCCGCGCGCGAGGAACCAGCGGTACTCGCCGGCGGCGGAGCGGATGCGATGCTCCGCCAGGAAGGTGGCGCCGGTCGCGCGCGCCTGCTCGAAGCGCTGCAGCGTCTCGGCCGCGTCGTCCGGATGCAGGAAG